>JAHFPI010000082.1 GCA_023266795.1 Rhodospirillales bacterium | reverse complement strand
AGTACGGGTTGACCGCCTGCAGAACTTCAGGCGCCGCTATAATGCCACCCACGCCCAGGATGCCCAGCGCGGCAAACCAGACCACCATCACCGGCCCGAACAACCCGCCCATTTTTCCGGTGCCGTATTTTTGGATAGTGAACAGGCCCAGCAGGATGCTGATGGTGAGCGGCAGGATGAAGGGATGAAACATAGGGGCGACAACCTGTATCCCTTCCAGCGCCGATAAAACGGAGATGGCCGGCGTAATCACCGCGTCTGCGTAAAACAGGCTTCCCGCCATGATGCCCAGCAGGCCCACCGCGTAAAAAAGGTTCGGGCTGGGGCGCGTCAGCCGGAGCACCAGCGCCAGCAGGGCGAGATCGCCGCCTTCGCCCTTGTTGTTGGCTTTCATGATAAAGGTCACATATTTGACCGACACGACGATCATCAGCAGCCAGAAAATCATCGACAGGAAGCGGAAGATATTTTCCGGCGAGACGGGCAGTCCGGTCTGGATGAAGGATTCCTTGATCGCGTACAGAGGGCTGGTGCCGATGTCCCCGAACACGACGCCCAGCGCCCCCAGCATCATCAGCGGCAGTCCGCTGCGGTGCTGCGTGCTGGCGCGTTCCTGCTCCAGTTTGCGGTTCATTTGTTCCGAGAGGCTATGCATCATGGGGGGCTGTTTGATTATCCTTGTTTTTTTATCACGCGTGCACAGGCGGGATGCCTTTCCGGCAAGCGTTCATGAATAGCATAATTTCGGGTTCTTGGCAAAAATACGGCGGTGAAGGGGGCGTCTTATTGAAAAGATTGAGGGTTTTTCATGAAAACAGGGAGCCGCAGGTATTCACCACCCGCAGCTCCCCGATTTTAGAGGTAGTCCCGCTCCTGACCTCTCCGCCCCGTTAATCAATCCATGAATCTGTTATCTTGAAAATCCGGGAGAATTGTACATCCTCTGAAGTTCAGCTGAAATGCCGTCGTCCTTTGCTTCAGGGCCTTTGTGCCCATGCCGCGACGCCTCTGTTTTCTTCACCAGTTTCAGGGCGCGCTCAAGGTCTTGCCTGGTTTTTTGTTTTTTGCTGTCCATGGTTATTCTCCGTCATCCAGTTGTCTCAGTTTTTCTTCGATTTCTTCCGCTGTCAGGCGATACTGGCCGCCGCGCTCGACTTGTTCCCGGAAAGCGCTGGTCGGAGACGAGCCGTCGCGTCGCGAGGCGAGGTATGCCTTCTGATAATTGACGACGGCTTCTTCGCTGGCAAACTTGTTGGCATCTATAAATACCGCCATTACATCCGCGCCTTTATCGTCGATGCGCAGCAGGCGGTATTCAGGGGAGTGCCGTTCATGTCTGGTTTGCATTTTCAGTCTCCTTTGGTCATATCGATTTTGGACTCTATATAAGACTTTATGCAAATAAAGTTAAGGAGTGGTTAATGATGGGAAAGTTTTTGATTTATATGAGTTTTTCAGGATAGCCCCGTCATACTTTTTCTTGCTTTTTTAGTCTATGGCAATAAACTATGAGGAATATCAAGGGGATTGGCGCCGGATGATTCTTTCTCAGGTTTCCCAAAAAATTATAAAGGCGGCGGACGGCCTCGGCGTCGTGAAGGCGTGGAAACAGAACCCGACGCAAAAGCCGAAGCATGTGGCCATCAATATCCTTCAGGGATTGTTCAGCGCGCTGGGTTTCAGCAGCGCGGTCAAGGCGTGGCGGAAGTACCGGTCGCAAAAAGCGCGGCATGTGCTTGCGGGTATTTTTAACGGCGTCGCCGACAGGATTACCGGCAAGGTCGTTGTCACCGCCATCAAGCTTTTCATGGTTACCGCCTTCGCCGGAATGGTGGGCGGCGGCATTTACATGACGATGGGGCTGGCGGCGGCGGCGTCAGGCACCGGTGTGGCTATTTATACTTACGGCAGGGATTTTTTTCAGGAGAGCTTCGAAAAGAAAAAGCTGGCGTCGGTTTTTTCAAAACCGCGCCTGCAAAAATCCGCTGTCGCCTTCGCCACCAGCGCGGTCGGCGGCGCGGCGGGCGCGTGGTTTATCAAAACGGAATTTGTCCAGGGCATCCTGAGCCCGGTGAAAAATATTTTTTCGCACGGCGCGGACAGCCTGAAGCAGACGTTCAATATACGTGCGCAATTGCCGCAGATACCGGCAGCTGTGCAGAAAAGCCTGAATCCCCTTAACCCTGTAATAGGAGCGCCCAGCAATGCCGGAACATAAAACAATCGTCACCGTGGAAGAAAACGGCAAGGGGCTCTACACCCAGAGCATTAAGGCCTCCAATCACGCACTGATCGCAGACGAACCGGCGGATATCGGCGGGCTGGATCAGGGACCTGCGCCCTATGACCTGCTGCTCTCCGCGCTGGGCGCCTGCACGTCGATGACGCTGCGCATGTACGCCAACCAGAAAAAATGGGATTTGAAGCGTGTCGCGGTAAAACTCACTCATGAAAAAGCGCTGGACGCCGAGAATAAAAAATACGATGTCATCACCCGCGAGATCACGGTGGAAGGGGCGCTCGATGACGCGCAGCGCCAACGCCTGCTGGAAATCGCCAACAAATGCCCGGTCCACCGCACACTGACGGAGCTGCCGCGCCCGGTCGTCACCAGCCGGTTGAAGGATGTTTAAAGCTCAACCTAAAATTCATATATAGCTGAATCTGAAATTACTTATACACTCTCGTCATCGCCATGCCGCCGAAGGGCGGCATCCGGCACACGGCGAAGCCGCATTTATAAAAGGTGCTTCGCACGGCCAGACCCCGCCCTTCGGCGGGGTGGAGTGTCTGAATAATTTTAGATTCAGCCGTAAACACATGAATTAGCTATAAAATACCCCCATCTTCACAAAATCCTTGACATAAAATTTTATGGGAATAGACTATCGACCGGAACACTGTTTTGATTCTTGTTTTTAAGGAGAGGCGTCCGATGAAAGTCACTTACGAAGGTAAATCCCCCAGCCGCTTTTGGTATTTCCGCCAGTACGCCAAAGCGCTGGCGACAACGCCCTTCAACAAGACCACCCGTCCGGATGCGAAGAAGCTGGGCATAAATGCCGGGCTTTTTGCAGGCACGGGGTGGGTGACGCTGAATTTCGTCATGCCTTTTCTGGTGATCCCTGTCGCCGGAGCGGTCGCCGGTCTTGTCGCTGTGGGTTTATGCGCCCGCTTTGGCTTCTCGGCCTTCAAAAGATTCAAGGCGCTGAAAAAATCCTCCGTCGTGACCGCCTATATCCACCAGAAAGAAGTCAACTGGGTCGCCAGCAAATCCAGACCCAAACTGGCGTCGCGCCTCGGCAGCGCCGTCCGTAAAATTCTTGGCGCGCCCTTTGTCGTCCTGCGTAAGGTTCTCGGTTTTCCCGCCCGTCTGCTGCACCTTCCGCAGCGCCAGCCGAAACAAAAACAGAAATCCTTCGTCTACAAGCGGCCGCAGGCTGACGACAGCCCTTCGCTCAGCGACAGGATTGCCACCAAGGTTGCCACGGAAGTTTTCAAGGAAGCCGCCAAGCCGATGGTAGACGAAGCGCGCCGCAGGGCCGCTGAAATCCGCGAAACCAACCGCAAAATTCACAAACCACGGTACGGCGGCTAACCCCGCCCCACCACGGCATAAACCGCTTTGATCTCGTCTTTGGAAATTTCTTTTTCTTCCGGCGGATTGTACTGTGCCACGCGGATTTTATCCTCGTTTTGGTGCAGGAAGCGCTTGATACAGGCATCGCCGTTTTTCATTTCGATGACGCAGTCCCGGTTGATTTCCGGCGGACGCCCCGGATGGATATAAGCCAGCTCCCCCTGAAAATAACGCGGCTCCATCGAGTCTGAAAAAACGTAAATCGCGAAGGCTTTGCCGCTGCCGAATTGCGCCGGATGCCGCGCCACCCAGTCCACCACGTTGCCGTTGGCGAGGTTCAGGCCTTTTTGCAGGCTGCCGGCCGCGTAGCCGTAAACGGGCACCATCTGCTTGACCGCCAGTTCTTCAGGGCAGGCGGGCAGCATCTGCGCCGGTACATCGGAGAACCCGTGATGGGCAATCTTCGTCGGCGCGGCCTGATGATATTCAAAATTGACTGGCACGGAAGGGGCCGATAGCTCCAGCCGGACGCCGATGTACGCCTCGATCATCGGGATTTCTTCGACCATGATATTGCGCTGTCCGTGGAGCATCCGGTTTACGGCAGCCGGATTAAGCCCCATCTTCTCGGCCAGCCCTTTTTGCGTCAGACCGGGGGTCGTTTCCAATATCTCGCGAATCTTCTCATAGATACGTTGGTTCATAAATTTACATTACTGCATTTTTTAAAATGTGAATAGAGCAATTATTCAATATATTGATTTTAATGTGTTATATAGTAATTTTCTATAAAAAAATGATAAAAATGAAATTTATCTGGACATTTAATTGCGAATATATCAATATTAATCCAGACTGTGATTCGGATAACAAGGATGTTTCTGATGGGCTGGTACAAAATGCATCACGGGATACCACTGGAAGCGAAGCTGGCCGTGGTGGCCAAAAGGGCGGGCTGCCGTCGCGGTGAAGCATTGGCGCTCTGGGTGGTTCTGCTCGATCATGCCAGCCGTGCCATCCCGCGCGGGTCGGTCAGCAATATTGATCTGGAAGAGATCGCCGCCACTCTCGAATTCGATCCCGCCGCCATTGAGCCCGCCCTCAAAGCCTTTCACGATAAAAACATGATCCTGGCGGACGGCTCCCTTGCCGGCTGGGAGAAAAACCAGCGGCTCTCCACCTCCCGCACCCGCGCGCACCGCGCCCGTGCGCCGACCGGCGCCGCTTTTTTCGATAAAAGCGAAACCGACACCGCCCGCCGTCAAAGACTGCAAAACGAAATTCTTGCCCGCCATAAAAAACGCGGCCGGACGCTTGCAGAATGATCTTAACTTTCCGGAGATATTCCCCCACATGGTTATTATTGACGAAAGACGCCCCAAGAAAAAGCCGGCCGCGCCGGAGCCTGCTGCCAGAGACCCCTGGATGGATTGGAAGCCTCTCTGGACAGGCAAGAAACGCACGCCGCAGGATGTACAGGAAAAGCATTCACCCACGGAGCAGGTGGCCGTCCGTCTGACGGCGGAGCGGCAGTTGCAGCGGAGCCAGCGGCGGATTGTCGACGCCCGTCTCTGGGAGGCGATGACCCCCGCGCAGCAGGACGCCGCAATCGAAATTGCCACGGCCTGTGAAATGATCGGGCGCGGCATGGGCTATGTCCTCAGCAACTGGCAGCGCATTCCCGGTTGCCGGGGGCAATCCAATATTTCGGAAGCCCACGGGCGGATGATGAATTTTTATATCGCCTGGGCGCAGCAATGCGCCCGGAAGAAAATCAGCCACGCGATGGTGGTGGATGTCCTGTGTTTCGGCTTCAGCTGCCGCATGATCGACCACGACCGCCGCCTGAAAACCGGCGGCACGCGGGACAATCTGCTGCGGGGATTATCGCTGTATTGCACCCTGCGGGGGTGGGGCAATTGAAGCAGTTTTGCATATTGAAAGCGCCGCAACCCTATGTTAGCCTGCACCCATGATGCACGAACCTTTTCCGATCTATATACCGCCACCGCCGCCTCCCGACAAAAAAAGCCTGTCGGCAGACCTGACATGGGCGATCAAGAACCGTAATGCCGCTGTGGCGCGTAAAACTTTCGATACGGCCTTCTGGATGAACATTCCCCTTGTTCCCGACTGGCATCACCTGCTTTGCGCGGTTGTTTTGAAAGACCCGGCGATGGTGCGGCTGCTGGCGGCGCACGGCGCTCTCTGGACGGAAGGCGAAGCGCGCGGTCTGAAGGAAATTTTCCCGCGCGACTGGCCGGAATTTGTGGCCGTTCTTCATAGCGGCGGCATCCGCGCGGATATGGGCGATCTTTCGCAGCCCGCCGATCTTTACACCCGCGTGGGGATGGCGCGGCGGATTTTAGCCGAGGATCAGGATATTCTCCCCAACATCCTCATTAAAGAAGATACCGACAGCCTGTTATCGGAGGCCATTCTCCGCTATCTCGTCGGCGGGGAGATAAAAAATGCCGCCGGACTGCTATTGCTGCGGCAGGCGGAAGGCGATCTGAACGTAGACCGCGAGATGGAGGAAATGCTGAAGCGCAATTCACCCCGCGCGGAAATCCAGCAGGCTCTCAAAACGCTGGCCACTATCCGGCATCATTACGGCATCGGTATTAAAGGGCAGAAAGTCGATGCCGCGCTGGCCGCTTTCCGCCCCGAGATCATCCATGATCTTTATCTTTATGCGCTGCTGGACGACAAGCAGCCGGACCGCCTGTTGCTTATCCGCCCGTGGCGCGCGGCGGCGACGGAGAAGGATTACCAAGGCTACAAAACCGCCGCCGATGTGCTGTTCAGGTTGTGGCGTCCCCTGAGCGCCGAAGAGGCTGATATATTCATCCAAATATATAAAGAGACCGGCGGCGGGAATGGCAAGGCGATGAGCCGTATCTGCGATGATCTGAACGCGACGGATTTTTTCAAGGGCAAGGCCTGGACTGCCGGGCGTTTGGGCGCCATGAGCGCGCTGGCGGAGGAAGGATCATCCCTGAAAAAACATTTCAACCAGAGGATTGCCGAAGACCGCTTCCGTGGCATGTCCGAAAAAGATCTGCTCAGGCCTGAAAATTTTTCCGGCTTTGTCGAAGCGCACAAAAAGGGTTATTACAAGGCCGACTACAGGCAGATGTACGGTCTTTTAAACGGGCTGCACGGGCAGTACAAAGACGGGCAGATTCCCGCAAACGTTGCCGAAGACCTGCGCACGCTGAAAACCGCCATCCCCGACTTCACGGCCTTTTTTCATGCGAACAGTTTCTACGGCAGGAAGGAACCCGGTCTGGCAAAAATCCTGCTTGAGCTGAATATCCTGCGTCCGGATGAATTCAGCCTTGTTACCCTGCGCGAGCTGGCAAAGCTGCCGGAAAAAGGCAGAATCACCGATGTGGGGAAAAATACCGGTAAATACGTGGATTTTTTCTGTCAGGTTTTTCTGGAGAGCTATTTTCCGCAGGAATCCCTCCCGCTGCGCGGCAAAAATATTTCTTACAGGGATAAAATGATCGAGAAGTATCCGCCACCACCGCCCCCCAAGCCGCCGGAGCATTTTTCGTTTTTCCCCAGACGCTTCCGTTGAGGTTAGTCTTCCGCCGGATAAAAATGTTTTTTGCCGGCATAGTCGGTCACGGTATGCCCGCCGGCCTGTTTCTCGATCGTCGAAACACGGGCGGAGACCTTGCCGAATCCTCCCGGAATATCGAGCATATAATCAGGACGGGCGATGCCGGACAAGCGCCCCTGCAACGCCGCGACCAATGCACGGCCTTCTTCCAGAGGCAGGCGGAAGTGGCCGGTGCCGGGCGCGCGGTCGGGATGATGCAGATAATAGGGCTTGATGCGCAGCGCCGTCAGGGCGCGGAATAAATTTTCCAGCGTAACTGCATTATCGTTTACGCCCCTTAGCAGCGTGGATTGCGAGAGCAGGGGGATGCCGGCATCGATCAACATCCGCGTGGCGACGCGCACTTTTTCCGTCAGTTCATTTGCATGGTTGCAATGCACGACGACATAGACGGCTTTTTTGCTGCCGAGCGCGGCCACGAGTTCCGGCGTCACGCGCAGCGGGTCGGCGATAGGCACGCGCGTATGAAAGCGGATCACCTGCACATGGTCGATTTTGTTCAACTCGGCCATGATGCCTTCAAGGCGGCGCGGCGACAGCACAAACGGATCGCCGCCGGTCAGGATCACCTCCCAGATCTGCGGCGTTTTGCGGATGTAGTCCAGCGCCGCTTCCAGCTCCGGCGGTGACAGCGCCTCGCTTCCCGGCCCTACTTTCTCACGGCGGAAACAAAACCGGCAATAGACCGAGCACACATGCACCGGCTTCAGCAGTACGCGGTCGGGATAGCGGTGGACAATTCCCTTCACCGGAGAATGAACGGCATCGCCGATGGGGTCGTCCGTTTCCTGCGGCGTCGTTTTC
>JAHFPI010000081.1 GCA_023266795.1 Rhodospirillales bacterium | reverse complement strand
TTTGCCGATGTTGAAGCTGTCGACCGGCCTGAAATAGCCCATGACCCTTGTCCAGACCTTGGTTTTTTCGCCGCACTTCGGGCATTCCGCCTGTTCGCCGTTCAGGTAGCCGTGCGTATCGCACACCGAAAAGACCGGCGTGACGGTGATGTACGGCATCTGGTAGTTTTCGATCACGGTTTTGACAAACTTTTTGCAGGCCTCGGCGCTGCTGATCTTTTCGTTCATGTAGAGGTGCAGGACGGTGCCGCCGGTGTACTTGCATTGCAGCTTGTTCTGCATGTCCAGCGCCTCGAACGGGTCGTCGGTATAGCCGACCGGAAGCTGCGACGAATTGGTGTAATAAATGTTGTCGCCCGAGCCGGCCTGAATGATGTCCGGATAGCGTTTCTTGTCTTCCTTGGCGAAGCGGTAGGTCGTGCCTTCGGCGGGGGTGGCTTCGAGATTATACAGGTTGCCGGTTTCCTGCTGGTAGCCCTTGATGCGCTCCCGCATGTGGTCAAGGATGAAGGTGCAGACGTCGATGCCCTTTTCATGCGTCAGGTCGATGATGTCGCCGGTGAAGTTGCGCATCATCTCGTTCATGCCGTTGACGCCGATGGTGCTGAAATGGTTCCTGAAGAAAGGCAGGTATCGCGCGGTGTACGGGTAAAGCCCGCGATTGTACATTTCCTGCACGAAGCGGCGTTTCTTTTCCAGCGTGGATTTGCCGATGTCCATCAGACGGTTGATCTCGTCCATCATCCCCTTGAGGTCGCCCTTGAAGCGGAAGCCGAGCCGCGCCATGTTGATCGTCACGACGCCGATCGAGCCGGTCATCTCCGCCGAGCCGAACAGGCCGTTGCCGCGCTTCTGCAATTCGCGCAGATCAAGCTGCAAACGGCAGCACATCGAGCGCACCGCGCCGGGCGAATAGGCTTCCGGATTGCGGACTTTCTCCCCATTGGGGCCGCGCATCCACTGGCTGCCGACGAAGTTCTGGAAGTAGGAAGAGCCGACCTTGGCCGTATTCTCGAAGATGGCCTTGGCGACCGGGCTGTCCCAGTCGAAGTCCTCGGTGATGTTGACGGTCGGGATCGGGAAGGTGAAGGGCTGGCCGTTGGAGTCGCCCTCGGTCATCACTTCGTAGTAGGCGATATTGATCATTTCCATTTCCGGCGTGAAATGGCGGTAGGTCATGTCCTCGAGGCTGCGGATGCCGAAGTCGCGTTTCTGCGCCTCCTGCAGCAGCACTTCGTCGGCGATGCCGGTGAAGAGGTGCAGGTTGTTGGCTGTCGGCGCGGTTTTCTGCAGGTCTTCGGGAACGGTGATATCCAGCGTGATGTTGGTGAAGGGCGATTGTCCCCAGCGGGCGGGAACGTTCAGGTTATAGACGAACTGCCGGATGGCTTTTTTGACGTCCTTGAAGCTGGTGTGGTCCTTGAAAACATAGGGCGCCAGATAAGCGTCGAAGCTGCTGAACGCCCGCGCGCCGGCCCATTCCGACTGCAGGATGCCGAGGAAGTTTGACATCTGTCCCAGCGCCTCGCGGAAGTGGCGGGGTGGGCGGGACGAAACGCGCCCCTGAACGCCGTTGAAGCCGTCGTTGAGCAGCTGGCGCAGGCTCCAGCCCGCGCAGTAGCCGGTCAGGCAGTCAAGGTCATGGATATGGATGTCGCCTTCGCGGTGGGATTTTCCCTCCTCGGCGCTGTAAACGGTATCAAGCCAGTAATTGGCGATGAGTTTTCCGGCGAGATTGTTGATCATGCCGGCGTTGGAATAGCCGGTATTGGCGTTGGCGTTGATCCGCCAGTCCTGCTTGGCGATATATTCGGTGACAGCGTTGCTGCAATTGACCTCGGTACCTTTGAAGAGCTGCTCGACAAGTGCTTCCTGTGCAGAAGAGACGGCAATACGCGGCGTGTTCATGGTTCTTGTGCCTCCTGAATAATTCAGCGTTCGTGACGAGGGCATTTTTTTATGGATATTTTGTTTGAATACAAGATCTTGTGCCCCTGCGACTCAGGCTATACAAGGGGCTGTGAATTTAAATTGACCTTGGTCAATTACAGTAAAAAAGCAACTTTATGCGGGCATATGCGGACGGCGTTTTTTTCTAAACGGGCGTGATGAATTTTTTAAAGAATAACTTTAATATCCGGAAGGTAAAATATCAGGCGCGCTGCCACATATGCCCGGCTTCCTGATTGTAAAATCCATTTGAAAAATCAACCGTTGGCAGCAGCTTCTCAAGTTTTTTCTGAGCTTCCTTGCTTTCGATCTTATTCCGTAGCGCGAGGTCAAAGGTATTGATGACTTTCAGCATGTTTTGCGTCTGCGGCGAGAGGCGGAAACGGGCGATGCCCATTTTTTTCATATCGTCCAGATTTTGTACAAGATTGAGGTAGCTGTGCGAGAGCGTCTGAACGCCGTTGACGGCGAGGAATTGCTTTCCATCCAATGTTTTCAGGGCTAAACCGTCCGGATCTTCGGCGCAGGTGTATTGGCACGAGTCTTTCGACATGTGGTGGATTCGCGCGTGGTAACATCTGCCGGATAACGCCAGCGGCGCGCGTCCATAAACCTGCACTTCGGCTTCGGCGCCGTGTTTTTTTGCAGCCGCCGCCATGATTTTCAGGGAAGTGGCGGGCAGTTCCTGCGGCAGGCAGAAGCGGACAGCCCCCAGCTTCGCAAAATGGGCGAGGGTTGCTTCGTGATAAACATTGATGAACGGGCCGATGACGTGCGGCTTGCCTGAAAGGTGGAGTAGCGCCGACATATCGTTGGCTTCCACCAGTTCATCGTCCTGCTGTGAAAGATCCGCCGTCAGACCGGACTCGCGTTTGTTCATGACCAGCGCGAGGGAGGAAAAAATAACTTTTTTGCCGCCTTTTTTCAGGCGCGCGGCAACAGCCTCGATATGCGGCTCGATAAACGGCTGCCGTTTCGAGCACACGACTTCGCCGATATAGACGTCCGATACCGGCGCTTCGTCGGCGACCTGATAATAAAAATCGCGCCATGTTTCGGGCTGCCAGTTGAACAGGATCGGGCCGAGGGTAAGGCTGTGTTTCATGGACTATCGCCACCTCTTGTCGTAGGCGCCTTCGGTGACGCTCTGGCCTTCGGCGAGGGAGAGCAGGGCGTTGGAGGGCAGGGCGTTGCCGTTGACCGCCGCATCGACGATCTTGCGGAACGCGCTGACCACTTCGCCGATATAGGCGCGGCTGCGCTGGCGGCCTTCTATTTTAAAAGCCGTCACACCGGCGGCGAGCAGGCCGGGGATGAGCTCTGCGGCGTTCAGGCTGGTGGGGTCTTCGAAAATATAACCGGCTTCCTTGCCTGCCTTGAAGCGTCCTTTGCACAGGGTGGGGTAGGCCGCGTTTTCGCCCTCCCCATAACGGTTGATCATGAATTCTCCCAGATGCGAAACCATTGCGCCATTGTCACCGACTGTATACTGAACATGGCTGGCCGGAGAGCAGACGCCGGACATATTAGGGGATTTTCCCGTGCAGTATGAAGATAACGCGCAGCGCCCTTCGGCCATGACGCACAGACCGCCGAAAACGAAGACCTCCACTTCGCAGGCGATCTGCTTTTTGAGCGCCGCGATTTCCGGCACGGACAGGACGCGCGGCAGGACGACGCGCTTGACGTTAAAGTTTTTCACGAAATATTCGATGGCGGCGGGATTGCTGGCCGAGGCCTGCACGGAGAGATGCAGCCGCAGGTCGGGATGGTTCTGCGCGGTATATTGCGCCAGCCCGACATCGGCGACGATCACGGCATCGGCTTTCGCCTTGCGGGCGTTATCTATGGCTTTTTTCCACAGCGGGAAGCGCCCGGCCTGCGGGTAGGTGTTGATGGCGACAAGCACCTTGGCTTTGTTCTTATGGGCGTATTTAACGCCTTCTTCAAGATCGGCCATGCTGAAATTCAGGCCGGGAAAATTGCGCGCATTGGTTTCGTCCTGAAAGCCTACATAGACGGCATCCGCACCGGCATCGACGGCGGTGTGCAGCGCAGCGGGCGTTCCCGCCGGACAGATGAGCTCCGCGCCGCTTTTCTTCTTCATGACAGGAGGCTCCGGATATTCATGTCCATGCTGTCGATCGTGTTGCGGAGCGCCAGCACGGCGCCGGTATTGCCGGAGATCGCCAGTTCGCGGGAGAAAAACAGCGCATCGCCGTCAAGCCGCCCGCTGACCATTTTCAGGTGGGAGAGCACCGAGCCGGATATTTTCGCGGCGGCCTTTTCCCCCTGCGGGCTGAGAGAGCGCAGGACGATGACATCCGGCTTCTGCGGCGAGGTGTCGATCAGCACATTGAAGGGCAGATCAACCAGTTCGATCAGGAACGTGTCCCCGGCATATTCCCCCAGACGGACGAAGATATCCGGATGGCGGCGCAGAATCCGCTTTAAGGCCATACGGCAGGCGATCTGGACGGGAGCCAGCGGCAGCGGCGTCATGGCCGTTTTTACAAAGCCGGGCAGCCGGTATGTTTTCTTTTTGGCTGGAAGCATGGGTGTGATCCTAAAGCTCCGGATTCACGCAGGACTTGACCTAAGTCAATGTTTGGAAAAAGCAGAGGTTGTCTAATCCCCCCCATGCGCGGCAGAAGACATAAAAACGATGATTTAAGACGATTTCTGGGGGACCTCAGGCGTAAGGGGGATCTGCTGGAAATTGCCGAGCCGGTATCGACCTGTCTTGAGATGACGGAAATCCACCGGCGTATCCTCAAGGAGGATGGGCCGGCGATTTTATTCAAGCGCCCCGTCCTGCCGAATGGCCGGACGAGCGACATACCGGTATTGGTGAATCTCTTCGGCGCGGAGCGGCGGGTGATCGACGCGCTCGGTTGCGAAAAAAGGGAAGACCTGCGCGGCATGGGGCAATGGCTGGCATCCATGAAGCAGCCGTCTGCCGTCACGGGACTTCAGGGCGTGGTCGAAAAACTGCCGATGCTCAAGACGGCGCTCACCATGCGGACGCGGGTGGTCAAAATCGCGCCCTGTCAGGAAGTCGTGCTGAAAGGCAACAGCATTAACCTCGGTACGCTGCCCATCCAGATGTGCTGGCCGGGGGAGCCGGCGCCGTTGATGACGTTTCCCGTGGTGGTGACATGCCCGCCTAGCGGCAGCGGCGATATCAGCACTTACAATCTCGGCATCTACCGGATGCAGGTTCTGGCGAAAAACAAAACCATTGCCCGCTGGCTGCCGCATCGCGGCGGGGCGCGGCATCATCGTGCATGGCAGGAGACGGGCAAGGATATGCCGGTGGCTCTGGTTATCGGCGCGGATCCGGCGACCATTCTGGCGGCGGTCACGCCGATACCGGATACGGTGTCGGAGTATCATTTCGCCGGTATGCTCAAAGGCCAGCCGTCGGAGCTGGTTAAATGCAAAACCATCCCGCTGCTGGTGCCAGCCAATGCGGAAATGGTGATCGAGGGCTATGCTTCGGCGACCGAGACTGCGCCGGAAGGGCCGTATGGCGACCATACGGGGTACCTCAACAGCGTCGAGAACTTTCCCGTGTTCACCATTACGGCGATCACGATGCGGCGGGAGCCGGTGTACCTTTCCACCTATCTTTCCCGCCCGCCGGACGAGGCCTCGACCATCGCGGTTTCGCTTAACGATGTTTTCCTGCCGCTGCTGCAACAGCAGTTTCCGGAGATCGTCGATTGCTACCTGCCGCCGGAAGCCTGCTCCTACCGTATAGCCGTTATCTCCATTAAAAAATCCTATCCCGGTCAGGCGCGGCGGATCATGATGGGCATGTGGTCGTTTCTCTACCAGTTCAGCTATACCAAAATGATTATCGTGGTCGATGAGGATATTAATGTCCGCTCATGGCCAGATGTGATGTGGGCGGTGTCGACCCGCATGGACGCTTCGCGCGACCTCTGTGTTCTTGATAATACGCCGATTGATTATCTCGATTTCGCCTCCCCGCAAAGCGGCCTCGGCGGCAAACTCGGCCTCGATGCCACCAACAAGATCGGCGCCGAAAGCACCCGCGAGTGGGGGAAGAAGCTGGAAATGAGCGCGGACATTGTGCGAAAGGTTGATGCGATGTGGGGGAAGATCAGGGGAAAGAGGGCGGCGGCCTAATTTTTATAGGAGGGGGTAGTGTAGCTTCCTTTTCGGCACCAGAAAGTATACATGTGTCCGGTTGCCGACGGTCTGTCATTCTCAAGAATGCTCCAGTTGGCTAGATTTGTTTTGGCGGGGTCGTTTGGAAAACGGCGTTCATATTCCTGCATTAACGAACGGCTTTGCTCAAAACAAATAAAGTCCATATTCAGTTTCTTAAGGATGCTCTCAATCTCAAGGAGATCGTAATTATATTCCTGCACATGGAATAGTAGATCGCGGTACATGCTCAAAGAATAATAATCTCTGAACGACGAAATATTTTTCAATACATCCGGATCCAGAATCTGCGGGCTTTTTTTGCGAAAAGATTTCATGCTGGCGGCATCGCCGGTATAACCGGCTTCCCGTGCGATCTTCCGGGTTTTAATGATCCCTGTCCGGGCTATTTTGCTGTAAAGACCAATAGTCATTAAACCTTTAGGCTTCAGAAGGCCGCTAAGAACCTTCCATCCGGCAACAGGATCCTTCATGTGATGCAAAACGCCTACCGATGAAATATAGTCAAATTGCTGGTCAAGCACACCAAGGTGCTGTATATCGGCCTGCCGGAAAGTAATATTCTTTATGCCGTATTCTTCGGCCTTTTTGACTGCGTAAGCAAGGCTTGTCCGGCTGAGGTCGACAGCCAGCACTTCTGACTTCGGAAACATGCTTGCCAGAAGTATAGCTTCGTTACCGGTGCCACACCCCGCGTTCAAAATCTTCAGTTTCTTATCGCGGAGGTTAAGTATCTCCCGATTAAGAGTCGCTTCCCAGCTGCGGATCCATGCCGACAGGGAGAATGATGTCCAGCGCGGGTAGGGGAACTCTTCGTATTGTTCCCGCACGTCCTCCGAGGTCGCGCTATCAATCGGGGTAATGGTGACGATGGATTCACTTATCTCGCGCAATCGTAAGTAATTGGAAATCTGTGTCTTGATAATGTCGGCCATGCTGGCAGAAGCAGAAAATTTCTGCATGATTTCGTTCGCATTTTTTAATGCGTAAAGAGGTGCATAACAGGCAAATAAAGCAATGTCAGCAATGTCGTATTGGCCCGCTTCTATCCGGAATCGCAATGCATCTATGGCTTTCTGCTCCTCTTCCGTGCAGTCCAGAATAAAATCTGTATTAAAACTGTAGTGTGAAATTGCATCCGCAAGAACAAGGCTTTCTTCCGGTGTGAACTTACCCGCGAGAAGCTGTTTGCGGACATGCACGATAAACTCTTCAAATAAGGGATTGAGAACAATAAAATTCTTGACGCCCAGCAGAAAGCAGGGGGTAAAAAGAGGTTTGTAGTCTGAAATCTTTTCAAAAAATGCGCTGTTTTCCGGATCAAAGGGTTTTCTGTCCTTGAGAGCAAAGGCTGCATGAAATTCCGGATGGGCGGTATTGTGCTCAAACCAATACTTATACAGGCGGGAAAGCTCCAGCCGCGAGCCCAGGTTCAAGCACTCAACCAGGGCATCCCCTATCGAGTCATCATGCATGAAGGCGCGTTTTTCCCCGATAAAATCTATAAACCCCTGTTTATAAGACAATTCAGACGGAGCGGTACGCATAGCCGAGAGATAGAAATTAGTAGCCTCTTCCAGCATCCCTTGGGATGAATAGATATTTGCCAGTAGAAACATTGCCGCATGATCTTGCCCATTCCGCCGCAGAATTTCCTGTAAATAATCTGCCGCATCGAAATACTGGCCTTTGGCAACAAGTTTTCTGGAAGCTTCGAACAGTGCTCCGGAGGAAGCTTTGGCTGTATTTAATTTCATTATACTTTTCTTTTTCCGCCTTAATTTCCCCCGAAAATATCTTTAAATTAGACCAAACAGCATTCAAAAAAACAAGATAAAGCAGCGGCACATGACCGTGCGTTTCATATCTGGAAACTGACGAGATTTGCGCGGTATCAAACCGCCCGCGCGTGCTGCTTTTTTTCCTGATCGTAGTAGGTGTCGAAGCAGGCGCTGACGACGCGGGCGAATGGTTTGCCGGCCTCTGTGATACGCAGGACGGAACCGGCCATTTCAGCAATTCCGTCTTTCTGTAATTCGGCCAGTTTCGCCATCGCAGTGCCGGAGAGTTTTTTACGGGCGTTGGTTTTAT
>JAHFPI010000080.1 GCA_023266795.1 Rhodospirillales bacterium | reverse complement strand
CACCGGCGTGCCCTTCGCGGAGCCGATCCGCGCCAGCGTGCGGGACGAGGCGTACACAAGGTACCCCACGCCGTTAACATCGATGATGACGTAATTAATGCCCGTGCTATCGATCACGCCTGAAAGTTTTGCAATCATCTGACCCCTCCCGACATGATACCGCCCATCTTTGCGCGGCTTGAGCTGTGATTGGCATGGCAGATCGCCACCGCCAGAGCATCCGCAGCGTCCGAGGAGGCTTCCACGCCCGGCAGCAGAATTTTAATCATCGCCTGTACCTGTTCTTTTTCCGCATGGCCCGCGCCCACCACGGATTTTTTCACCAGATTGGCGGGATATTCGGCAACATCCAGCCCCATTTTCGCGGGTGCCATCATCGCCACGCCGCGCGCCAGACCCAGCTTCAGCGAAGATGCCGGATTTTTGTTTACGAAAGTCTCCTCGATCGCCGCTTCATCCGGCAGCCAGAGCTGCATCATCTGCGTCAGCTCATCGAATATCTTTACCAGACGCTCAGCCGTCGGCGCTTTTGTATCCGTCGTCACCACGCCGTGCGAGATATGCGTCAGCTTGTTGCCCTGCACGTCAATCAGCCCCCACCCCGTGCGCTGCAATCCCGGATCAATGCCGATAATTCTCATGACGCCATCAACCGCGCCATGACGGATTCATCCACTTCGAAATTGGAGAACACGTTCTGCACATCGTCAGAGTCTTCCAGCGCCTCGATCAGGTCGATCAGGTCTTTCGCCTGCTCCTGCGTCACCGCCACGGTCGTCAGCGGCTTCCAGATGATGCCCGAGCTTTGCGGCGCGCCGAATTTCTTCTCCAGCGCTTCCTTGACGGCGATAAAATCCACCGGTTTGGTCGTGACTTCATACGTGCCATCAGCCGCTTCGACGTTATCGGCTCCCGCTTCGACGGCGGCCTCGAACATCCGGTCATCCGCCGCAACGCCGGAAGGATAAACAACCGATCCCACTTTCACGAACAGGAAGCTCACAGAATTTGTTTCTCCCAGTGTACCGCCGTTCTTGGTGAAGGCCATCCGGACATCCCCCGCCGTGCGGTTGCGGTTATCCGTCAGCGCTTCGACGATCACCGCCACGCCGCCGGGACCGTAGCCCTCATAACGGATGTCCTCATAGTTGGAAGCTTCCCCGCTGTTCGGGTTCGCCTGCTCCTGTGCCCGCTTGATGCGGTCATTCGACATGTTGCATTCCCGCGCCGCCACGATAGCGTTACGTAAACGCGGGTTCAAAGCGGGATCAGCCTGCCCCGACTTGGCCGCAACGGTAATTTCCCGCGCCAGCTTATTGAAAAGCTTGGCGCGTTTCTTATCCTGTGCACCTTTCCGGTGCATGATATTTTTGAATTGTGAGTGACCCGCCATCCTGATACCGACTTATTTTTTTTGAATCCCGCGCAGTCTTATTTTTAGCACGTTCCATCGGTTTTCGAAAAGCATGTTTATGCTTGATATTCAAGGTACGGATAGCTAAAGATGGATGGCAGTACACCAGTAAGCACGTTCAATTTTTTTATTATAGAAACTAACATGGCCAAAGCGGATACATTCAAAAATCAGAAAAAACTGCGGCACGCAGAGCTCATCATACCTCCCAATGCTTTAAAGAAGAAAATTGGCTCGGGCGGGATTGATGCGGCGGTGCTTGTCAAGGCGCAGAAGATGCTGGATACCAACGATACCGACTTTAAGCCTATTGCCGCAGGACTGCTTGAAGACCTGAATAAGGGGATTCAGGACACAGAAAAAGGCACACTGCAGGGCGAAGCCGCCATTGAGGCTATGCTCTATCCGGCGGCGCAGCTCAAGGTGCAGGGCGCTATGTTCCGCTTTCCCTTGGTAAGCGAAATCAGTGACATTCTTGTCAGTTTCCTGGAAACGATAACGGTGCCCCCCTGTCCCGAAGTGCTGGAAATTGCCACCGCCCACAAAATGGCAATTTCCGTTATTATCAGCAATAACATAGCCAGCGACAAGCACCCCCACGGCAAAGAACTGAAAACTTCCCTGACGGACGCCTGCGCCAGATATTACAAAACAAGAAAAGCTTAGAACTTTGAAAATTTCATATTTATGTTAATATAAAAATGCCATAAATTGGCAGTGATGTTTGCCCCTCTTTGTGTATAATGCCCTAAATACATAAATAACCAATTACACACAGGGAATTTTCATGTCCAAAGATGCCGTTAAAAACATCAATAGCCTGACGCTCGCCTTTGCCAAAGCTGTCGGCAATCACCAGACAGATAAAAATGACAATCTGGTCATCTCCCCATATAACGCCCTCATGTGCCTCGCCATGGTCGCAAAAGGCGCGGACGTCAACACGCGGGAAGAGATGGCAAAAGCGCTTTTCGGCGTCAGCGCAAAAGAACTGGATGATGCCGTCGCGGAGCTTGCCAGCCTGAACACCGGCATTCTGACCGCTAACAAAGATCAGGTCGAGTTAAGAACAGCCAACGGCGTCTGGGCCAATAAAGAAATCCTGACTCTGAACAAAAAATTCGCCGCTGAACTGAAACAGATATTCGGCGCCGAAATCAGCGAAGAATCTTTTTCCGACCCGTCTGTCCCCGGTAAAATTAACGCCTGGGCAGGCAAGAACACCAACAACCTTATCACCAAAATCATTGAAGAACTGACGCCCGATGATGCCGCCGTTCTCGCCAGCGCCCTTTATTTTAAAGGCCAGTGGACGCATAAATTTGACAAAAAAGAAACGCAGGATCGCGCCTTCACATCGGATGACGGCGGTACATCCGTCACGCCGACCATGAAAAAATCCTATAAAGCAAGCCAGATCAGGCATCAGGACGGGGTCGACTACGAAGCGATTGCCCTCACCTATGGGCAGGAAAGCAACGAAAAAAACCAGGCGCCCGCCATGCGCCTCGTGCTTGTCCGCCCCAAAGATGACAGCGTCCATGCGCGCGACTGGCTGGCACAGCAGACCGGAGACAAAGCACCTGCATGGCTGGAAGCGGATTCTTTCCAGCGCCTGCAGGGGAACGTCGAACTTCCCCGTTTGGATATCCAGCAACAGCATGACCTGATCAAGCCTCTGAAAGAAATGGGCATCCGTGACGCCTTCAAGGAAGGGATCGCTGATTTCTCCCCTATGACGAAGAAAGGCACAAAAGACCTCGTGATCGGCAAAGCCACGCACGATGTCGTTTTCAAAACAGACGAAGAAGGCAGCGAAGCCGCCGCCGTCACGACAGTGGGCATGATGAGGGCAACCTGTGTTATGCCCCCTCAACGAACATTCGACATCAAATTTGACCGCTCTTTCGTCTTTGCCCTACAGGACATTAAGACCGGCACGGTTATTTTTGCCGGTGCGGTGAATAAACCGAACAAAGACATGCGCCCCGGGAAAAAAGAACCCAAGCGCCAGCCGGCAAGCGAATTATTCAGAGGCCGCTCACCTAATCCAAAAACCGGAACGTAAGCGCTTTCAGATAACCCGTCTCCGGCAAAAGCGGATGGATGGGATGATCAGGCGCAGCGCCGGCGGTTCTGACGAGCTGGAAAGCCCTGCCCGATTTGGCAAGCCCTTCCGTTGCCGCATCCGCGATTTCGTTCACGCCGGCATGATGCGAGCATGACGCGAAGAAAAGGAAGCCGTTTTTCTTCACCAGCGGCGCCGCCAGCCGGGCGAGTTTCAGGTATCCCCTCAGCCCAGCAGCCATATCCTTGCGCGACTTGATAAAGGCGGGCGGATCAACAACGACAACGCCGTATTTTTTGCCGGCAGCGACCAGCTTCTCCATCACGTCGAATGCCTTGCCCTCGATCATCTGGCACTTGGACTCGATGCCGTTCAGCGCGGCGTTTTTCTTGACCATTTGCAGGGCCGGTTCCGAACTGTCGACAAAGGTGACGCTTTCCGCCCCTGCCCTGCCCGCCGTAATGCCGAAGCCTCCGGTATGGCAGAACACATCGAGCAGCGAACCACCCTTGGCCAGCTCCGCCACCCAGGCGCGGTTTTCCCGCTGGTCGAAGAACCATCCGGTCTTCTGCCCTTCCATGACATCGACGTAAAAAGGCGTATCGTTTTCAATGATGGTAACGTCGTCCGAAGGAGCGCCCCCCTGCGCCACGCGCACGACCTGCTCAAGGCCTTCCTGCTCCCGCGCCGATGTATCGTTTTTGAGTATGATGACCTGCGGCTTGACGAGTGTTTTCAGCGCAGCCTCGATATGCGGGTAAAGCGCCTCCATTCCGGCGGTATTCACCTGACACACGACCACCTCGCCATAACGGTCAACAATCAGCCCTGGTAGGCCGTCGCTTTCCGCATGGATCAGGCGGTAGAAGGGCTGGCTATAGAGCTTATCCCGAAAGCGCAGCGCGTTTTCAATCAGGTGAGAGATAAAATGTTTTTCGACTTTTTGTTCGGGTTGCATCGTCAGCACCCGCCCGACCAGCTGCGGCTTGGGGTTAAAAAATCCGCGTGCCACAAAATCGCCCTTGTCCCGCACGAAATCCACCAGTTGCCCCGATGTCAGCGCTGCGGCTTCCTTGGCATTAATGACCTCGGAGCGGAACACCCACGGATACCCCAGCTTCAGCCGCCGGACAGAGCGTTCATCAATACGCAGCGCGGGTAAATGGGTCATTTTTTCTTCTTCTTTTTGTTGGCGTGTGACGCTAACATATACTAACGACTCCGTTTATCAAGAGGTTTGCCATGTTCTTTTCCGCCCTGAAAATAGCCATTTCAGCCTGTGTGATCGCTTTTGCCTCCTGGCTCTCGAACAAAAAGCCGGATCTGGCCGGATTCATCATCGCGCTGCCGCTCGGCACCATGCTGGTTCTGCTGTTTTCCTACGCCGAATACCACGATCCGGCCGCCAGCATCCGCTTCGCCAAAAGCATATTCGTGGCAGTGCCGATGTCGCTGCTGTTTTTCGTGCCTTTCTTTCTGGCCGACAAGCTGCCCTTCGGTTTCTGGGGAATTTATGCGGCGGGATTTGCCCTGCTGGTGATCGGCTATTTCGCCCACGCCTTTATCCTGAAACAGTTCTGATGGCGCACAAAGACCGGCTCGATTATATCCGCCAGCTGTTTGCCCTCGAAACGCCGCAGCTGAAAGCCATCCGCGAAAGCACCACGGATAAAAACGACCAGATCGGCATTAACCCCGAAGAAGGCAAGCTGCTTCAACTGCTCATCAGGCTGGCCAAAGTCAAAACAATAGTCGAGGTCGGCACGCTCTCCGGATATTCCACGCAGTGGATGGCGGACGCCCTGCCGGAGGACGGGCATATCTATACTTTCGAGAAAGACAAAAAACGCGCGGCAATGGCCAAGGGAAACCTGCATTCCTCTAAAATAACGCTGGTGACGGGCGATGCGCTGGAAACCCTCTCCTCCATCTCTGCTAAAGCCCCGTTTGATATGATCTTTATTGACGCGGATAAACTGCACTACCTGCATTATCTGGACTGGGCGGAAAAACATATCCGCAAAGGCGGCCTGATCGTCGGGGACAATACCCTGCTCTTTGACGCCGTGTGGCGCGAAGCCCTGCCTGACCGTGTCCGCCAGACCGCGTTGCAGGCGATGCGGGAGTTTAACCAACGTCTGGCCGACCCGGCTAAATACGCCAGCCTGCTGCTGCCCACCGCAGAAGGCATGACGATTGCGGTCAAGAATTTCTGATTATGTCGCCGCAAGCTCCGGCAAGCTGTTTACAACGAGCTTACGCAGCACTGTCGCCAAAGCGCCTACTTCGCCACGGTTGTTCGCCCAGACCTGGATGGGAGACATGCCCGGGCGCTCGTATTCCGCCTGCAAAATCGTCTCGGTCACTTCTCCCCTGCCGTTTTTAATATCACTGAGCTTCAACTTAAAGCGGCTCTTGTTGATCACAGCCGCGACAATGGCATCTTTCAATCCAGCAGCTATTGTCTCGGCATCGCGGGCAGCCTCTCCCGGCAACGTATAAACATCCCCCGCAGAATTTCCATCCCGCACAATCTCCAGAACGCCCGGGCGCGGCACGCGGCATTCCGGCACCCCGGACATATTGACGGACGGCGTCACGGCGGCCTTTGCCGCAGGCTGGCGATTTTCCGTCTTGTCCGGATGCGTCCGCCACTGGTCAATATGGTCGACGGCATAGAACAGCGCATTATCCAGCGTCACGGACTCAGACTGGCACAGGCTCTGCGCCCCGCGCAGCCCCATGACGGCATCTGAATCATTCGCCGAACCCATCAATTTTAAATATTTCTCAAGCAGGGATTTATCCATCGCCTATATCCTCACATTTCAGAAAACAAATCCGGTTTCGCAGGACGATACCGCACTTCATAAGTCTCTTCAAAGGTTGTGATCGCCCTGTTGATAGCTCCCTGCCGGGCAACCGCCGCATGCATCTGGTTGTTCTCCGGCGAAGTCTTCTTTATCTCACCCTTGCGGATCTTCTCCCGAAGGTCGTGGATCGTGAAGCGCAGGTTAAAAGCTTCCAGATAAGCCGCCGTTGCCCCGATGGATTGCACAATACGCGTATGCTGTTCTCCGTTGGCCACAGTAAAGCTAAAAACCGTGTCCTTCCTGTCGGTGCGGTGAATGATCCCGCAGCGCATGCCCTCCCCCGTATCGGTGAATACAGCTGCGACATTGGAGGCGTGATTGATCTGCATGGCATGGCCAACCTGCTTCAAAGCGCTTACCGTCACCTCCATCGTGGCGTCATAGTTGTCGAGCGTCAGCAACGCGCACTTTTCAATGACGTCCACAAAGGGGGAGGTCACTGTTTTGAAAACTGATTTCCCGTTTACGTAGAGCGCCCCCCAAATCTGCGGATTAAAATCTTTTTCGTAGCCGGACAACGACTCTTCCCACTGCTTCTCCCAACTAAACGGCGGCGTGCGGGCGAGAAACGCCCCCTCCTGATAATAGCTGTAAAGTATTTTTGCCGTGAGCCTCAGGGCCGTATGCATGTTCTGCGCCCGGATGACGATTTTTTCTAGGTCAGGCGATTTTCCCAGGCTTAAGAAGACCCTGTTGCTGCGGATGACAACGGGCGCCGCCGCGTTATCGGTGTTCCCACCGGCTCCGTCGCCGGTAAAAATTATTTTTTCCCGCACCAGTGATGTATTGAATTCTTCCATCCCACCCGCAATAAACTGAACGAACCCGTACAGTCAGAATGCCATGTATAGGCATAAAGCGCAACGCGCCTGAGGATATTTATGGATTATACTGCCGCCAGCATCGGGGTGGCAAAATTCTTGACAGTATCTTTACTGCGCGCCTTTTTGACAATCTGTTTCAGAACATCATAAACAGGCTCTTTCCCATCCAGACGCATCCCCCTGACATCCTGCGCTTCCAGCCTGTCCAGTATATCAAGAATCTCGAACATGCAGGCCATTTCAGCCTGTGCATCAAGAGAAAATTTGTTGTTCTGGTTAGCGGAAACCAGATTGAACTTTTTACTTACGTTAGCTTCTTTCATCGCGCATTTCCGGCGGCCCTCCGGATAAGCGTACATGATGCGGCTCCGGAGGCCGTAGGAATCCAGATCCCTTACAAGGGATAGCCCCTCCGTAGCAGCCACCGCTACGCCGTTAAAATCACTCATCATCCCGTGATGCCCTGAAGGCATAGGCACGTGCGCCCCAAGGAAATCCGCAAATACCCCGCCCAGGAGCATGTTGGCGATCAGGCTGCCCAGAAATCCCATGTCCCCTACCGGATCAACCTTGGCGGCGCGGAGGAAGGCAGCGCCGATCCCTCTGGCCTCCAGACGCTCATGCACACCGGCAAGGCGCTGCAAAGCCTGCCCGCGCAGGGCATTCAACGAAACATTGTTTGTTTCTTCGTTCTTTGTGGTGCTGGCGGACTCTGTGTTCATAGTATCCCCCGATATTTGTCTTAATCATTTTCCCCAATTCGAGAATACGCCCGACCTATGAAAAATTAGTTAAGTAAATAAAACGAGGAGTTAACACTTCGTAAACGAACAATTGCGTTACTTGGAAAATCATTTAAAAACAGATATCTGGAGAAAGCGCCGCCATGAAAAAAAATGCTACGGGCACTGAAAAAAAATTGTCACGCAGCACAGTCGATGCCGCCGAAGTTCAGCAATTCGACTCTCTGGCGACGCAGTGGTGGGATGAATCGGGAGCTTTAAAACCGCTGCATCGACTCAACCCTGTGCGCATGGGATACCTCAAGCAGCAGATATGCAGC
>JAHFPI010000001.1:17049-28673 GCA_023266795.1 Rhodospirillales bacterium | reverse complement strand
GACTTTGTCCTGCAGTACGCCGCCCGCGCCTTCGATAATCCTGATCGATCCGGCGTTGTCGTCGTTGCAGGTGACCAGCAGTTTGTCCAGTCCCAGTGCTTTGGCATGAGGCTGGACGAGCTTCATTATCATCTTACCGTAGCCTTTGCTGCGCTCGCTTCTGCGCACGGCATAGCCGAGGTTGCCGCCGCGCTGGCGCAAAACATCGTTGAGCTGGGGGCGGAGGGAGGCGATGCCGATAAATTCCCCGTCTTTCACCAGCCATAAATCCCTCTGCGGCAAACGCTGCACCTGCTGGCCGTTGGGCAGGATGACGGGCACGGTCAGGTCGTGGCGTTTGGCCATGTAGGCGGCAAAGTCTTTTTCCGCAAGCTGGATATCCGCTTCCGTGGCGGGTTCCAGATGCAGCCCCTCGCGCAGGGCGGCCGCGTAGGAGTCTTTGTGGGCGGCATCCGGCGCTATCAGTTGCGGCGCGCTCATTCTCAGAGCCTCTTTTTTGCCGCCCCGACGGCCGCTTCCGCCGTGATGCCGAAGTATTTGTAAAGCTGCTCATAGGGCGCGGATTCGCCGAAGCTTTTCATACCGATGAAATCGCTGTGACGGCCGATGTATTTGTCCCAGCCCCAGCGGACGCCAGCTTCGATGGCGAGCGTGACTTTACCCGGATCCTGCAGCCCGCGTTTGTATTTATCATCCTGCCTGTCGAACAGCTCAAGGCAGGGCGCGGAGATTACCCGCGTGCCGATTTTCTCCGCCTGTAGCAGGTCGCGGGCCTTGAGGGCGATTTCGATTTCGGAGCCGGTCGCCCAGATCGTCGCAATATGTTCACCGACGGCTTCGGCCAAAACGTAAGCGCCAAGCTTTGTTTTATTCTCGTCACCGCTTTCCTTCCTTACGAGCGGCAGGGCTTGACGGGTCAGCACGAGGATACTGGGGCCGGTGGTGTGTTCCAGCGCGATCTGCCAGCATTCCGCCGTTTCAATCACGTCGGCGGGGCGCATCACCAGCACATTGGGAATGGCGCGCAGGGCGGAGACATGCTCGACCGGCTGGTGAGTGGGGCCATCTTCGCCGAGGCCGATGGAATCGTGCGTCATCACATAAATGACGCGCTGTTTCATCAGCGCCGACAGGCGGATGGCGGGGCGGCAATAGTCGGTGAAGCTCAGGAACGTGCCGCTGTAGGGGATCAGCCCGCGATGCAGCGCCATGCCGTTCATCATCGCCGCCATGCCGTGTTCGCGCACACCGTAGTAGATGTAACGTCCGGCGTAATTGTTATCTTTGGTAACGCCGCCCATGTCCTTTACCAACGTGAGGTTGGAACCGGTCAGGTCGGCCGAACCGCCGATCATTTCCGCCAGCGCCGGCACCAGAACTTCCAGCGCTTTGCCGGAAGCCTGCCGCGTAGCGATTTTCGGGGCTTCCTGCTTCATCTTGGTTTTGAACTGACCGATGATTTCTGCGGTCTGCCTCGACACATCGCCGCGCAGGGCATAGTCAAAGGCCTCGCGCTTGGCGGCCTGATCGTGGCGCGCCTGCCAGCTCTTGCGCTCCTGCAGGCTGCGTTGCCCTGCCGTGCGCCAGCTATCGGCAATATGCTGCGGAATTTCAAACGGGGCTGCCGTCCAGTGCAGATTCTTGCGCGCGCCGGCGATTTCCGCATCGCCCAGCGGCGAGCCGTGGCTGGAGGACGAGCCTTGCTTGGTGGGCGCGCCGAAGCCGATCTTGGTCTTGCAACAGATCAGGCTAGGCTTGTTTTTATTGCCCTGTGCAGCGGAAAGCGCCTTGGCGATTTGTTCCGGATTGTGACCGTCAACATCAAACGTTTCCCAGCCATAGGCTTCAAAGCGCTTTCTGGTGTCGTCGGTGAAAGAAAGCGACGTCGGGCCGTCAATTGAAATGCTGTTGTCGTCGTAGAGCACGATCAGCCTGCCCAGCGCCAGATGCCCCGCCAGCGAGCAGGATTCATGGCTGATGCCTTCCATCAGATCACCGTCGCCGGCGATGACGTAGGTGTAGTGGTTGACAAGTTCGTCGCCGAAGCGGGCGGCCAGCAGTCGTTCCGCCAGCGCAAACCCGACGGCGTTGGAAATGCCCTGCCCCAGCGGGCCGGTGGTTGTTTCGATGCCCGCTTCCGGCATGACTTCCGGATGGCCGGGGGTGAGGCTGTGCAGCTGGCGGAAATTCTTGATCTGCTCCAGCGTGATTTTTTCGTAGCCCGTCAGGTGGAGGATGGAATAGAGCAGCATCGAGCCATGACCGGCGGAAAGGATGAACCGGTCGCGGTCCGGCCATGTCGGCAGCGACGGGTCGAATTTCAGGAACTGGCTGAACAGCACCGTTGCCACGTCCGCCATGCCCATCGGCATGCCGGGGTGGCCGGAATTGGCCTTCTGCACCGCGTCCATCGACAGGGCGCGGAGGGCATTGGCCATCTCCTGATGGGTCGCCGATTGGGAAGCGGGGTTCACGGCTGTTTTAACCTGCATATTGTTTCTCCCTGTGTATAAAAAGCTGCCTCAAGATGCCCCGCTTTAGCGCGCGGCGTCAACAGAATAATCGCTTATAAAGCCGCCTGGCAGAGGCTGTAACAGGGATAGCGAGCAGTCCGGCAGTCGCACCGGCAAGGGTGGCCATGAGCATTTCGGCGGCGCTTTGCCCCCAGCCGCCAACCGGAAGGGTCAAAGCGAAAGAATGCAGGGCGTGCTGCGCCTCCGGGATGCCGTGGAGGATAAGTTCGCCGCCGACAAGGAGCATGGCGGCGGTTCCCGCCACCGCCAGAAATTTCATGATGACCGGCGCGGCCTGAACAAGCCCGCTACCGAGGGCGCGCATCATTTTAGTCCCTGACGTTTTTTCCAGATGCAGCCCGAGATCGTCCAGCTTAACAATCGCCGCGACAAGGCCGTAAATGCCGACAGTGATGGCCGCGCCGATTCCAGTTAGGACGATCACCTGCGTGATAAAGGGTTCTGTAGCAACGGTTCCCAGCGTCACGGCGATAATTTCGGTGGACAGGATCAGGTCGGTATTGATGGCACCCCTGATTTTATTTTTTTCGAACGCTTGCAGCGCCGCCGGGCTTTTTATGGCGGCGGCGGTCAGCTTCTCGTGCCGGCTGTCCTCTTTGGCGCTGTGACGGGCGTGGAGGATTTTCTCCGTGCCTTCATAGCAGAGGTAAACGCCGCCCAGCATCAGGATCGGTGTGATCGCTGCGGGCGCGGCGAAATTCAGCGCCAGCGCGCCCGGAATAAGAAACAGCTTGTTTTTGAAAGACCCCTTGGCGACGCTCCAGACAATCGGCAACTCGCGCGCCGGATCAATGCCCACCACCACATGCGCGTTAACGGCCAGATCGTCGCCGGTAATGCCGATGGTTTTGCCTGCCGCCGCTTTCGACAAAACGGCGATGTCGTCCAGAAGGGCGGTAATATCGTCCAGAAGCGCCAGTAACCCGCTACCCGCCATTATTATGCAGCGATGCTGTAGGCTTCCACCGGCGGGCAGGTACAGACAAGGTTGCGGTCGCCGGCAACGTTATCAATCCGGTTGACCGGCGGCCAGAATTTGTCGGCCGCCAGATAAGACGCGGGGAAAGCGCCGGTCTGGCGGGGATAAGGCCGCGTCCAGTCCTCGGCCGTTATGTCGGCCAGCGTATGCGGCGCCAGATGCAGCGGATTGTTGCCCTGCGGCCAGACGCCGGTTTCCAGCTTGGTGATTTCTTCGTGGATAACGATCAGTGCGTTGATGAAGCGGTCAAGCTCGGCCTTGGGCTCGCTTTCCGTCGGCTCGATCATCAGCGTGCCCGGCACCGGAAACGACATGGTCGGCGCGTGGAAACCGAAGTCCATCAGGCGTTTGGCGATATCGTCGACGCTGACATGCGCCGTATCCTTAAAGCCGCGCGTATCGAGAATGCATTCGTGCGCGACAAAGCCGTTTTTGCCTTTATAAAGCGTGGTGTAATGCTTTTCGAGTTTTTTGGCGATGTAATTGGCATTGAGAATCGCCATCTGGCTGGCGCGTTTCAGCCCCTCTGTGCCCATCAGCGAAATATAAACCCACGAGATCGGCAGGATGGAAGCCGAGCCCCACGGCGCCGCCGCGACGGCGCCGATCGCCTGATCGCCGCCGGTTTGCAGCAACGGGTGTCCGGGCAGGAAGGGCGCGAGGTGTTCCGCCACGCCGATCGGCCCCACGCCGGGACCGCCGCCGCCGTGCGGGATGCAGAAGGTTTTGTGCAGGTTCATGTGCATCACGTCCGCGCCGATCTTGCCGGGGCAGGCCAGCCCCACCAGCGCGTTGAAATTGGCGCCGTCCATATAGACCTGGCCGCCGTTGTCGTGAATGATCTTGCAGATACTGCGGATTTCCTCTTCAAACACGCCGTGCGTCGAGGGATAGGTGACCATCAGTGCGGCGAGGTTGTTTTTATGTTCTTCCGCCTTGGCGCGTAGGTCGGTCAAGTCGATATTGCCGTTGCTGTCGCAGGCAACCACAACCACATTCATTCCCGCCATGACGGCGGAAGCGGGGTTGGTGCCGTGCGCCGAACTGGGGATCAGGCAGATGTTGCGGTGCCCTTCGCTGCGGCTTTCGTGCCAGGCGTGAATGGTCAGCAGCCCCGCATATTCCCCCTGCGATCCGGCGTTCGGCTGCAGGGAAACGGCGGCAAAACCCGTCAGCGCCGCGAGTTTTTTCTCCAGATCGGTTAGCAGCAGCCGGTAGCCTTCGGCCTGATCGAGCGGCGCGAAGGGGTGCATGTCGCAGAATTCCGGCCAGCTGATCGGGATCATTTCAGCGGTGGCGTTCAGCTTCATGGTGCAGGAGCCGAGCGGGATCATCGAGCGGTTGAGCGCAATGTCTTTCTGCTCCAGCGCGCGCAGATAACGCAGCATTTCCGTTTCCGAACGGTAGAGATGGAAAGTCGGGTGCGTCAGGTAGGCCGAGGTGCGGCAGAGCGCGGCGGGGATGCGGTCGGGCGTTACGCCATCAAGGCTTTCCACGCTGAAACCGAAAGCGCTTTTGCCGGAGAATATCTGCCAGAGGGCCGTCACTTCATCGCAAGTCGATTTTTCGTCGAGGGAAACGCCGAGCCGCCCGTCGCCGAAATCGCGCAGGTTGATCTCGTGTTGGCGCGCGCGGGTCAGGATATCCTGTGCGGCGTGTCCGGCATCGATGGTCAGCGTATCAAAGCAATGACTGTTCTCGATTTTGAATCCGGCTTTCACCAGCCCCGCGCCTAAAATGGCGGTCAGGCGGTGGATGCGGGAAGCGATGGTTTTAAGCCCTT
Organism: Rhodospirillales bacterium; assembly: GCA_023266795.1. GTDB lineage: Bacteria > Pseudomonadota > Alphaproteobacteria > Micavibrionales > UBA2020 > PALSA-926. Next base: position 23,377 of record JAHFPI010000001.1, on the reverse strand, counting down.
CCGGCCCGTGGTATATCGCGTAAAATCCGGCGATATTGGCGAGCAGCACCTGTGCGGTGCAGATGTTGCTGGTGGCTTTTTCGCGGCGGATATGCTGTTCGCGGGTTTGTAGGGCGAGGCGGAAGGCCGGTTTGCCCTTGCTGTCGACCGAAACGCCGACGATACGCCCCGGCATCGAGCGTTTGTATTCATCCTTGACGGCGAAGAAGGCGGCGTGGGGGCCGCCATAGCCCAGCGGTACGCCGAAACGCTGTGCGCTGCCGAACACGATATCCGCGCCCCATTCCCCCGGCGGCTTCAGCAGGGTCAGGGCGAGCAGATCGGTTGCAACGGCGACGATGATATTTTTGGCATGGGCATTTTTGACCAGTTCCGCATAGTCGGCAACGGCGCCGGTGGTGGAAGGGTATTGCAGCAGCAGGCCGAAGCCGGTTTTTTTCAGTAGTTCTTCCGGCGTCCCGGTGATGACGGTGATGCCCAACGGCTTGGCGCGGGTTTCAATGACGGCGATGGTCTGCGGGTGGCAGTCGTCGGAGACGAGAAAATTGTCGCTCTGTTGCGTGGAAACCCGTTTTGCAAGAGTCATGGCTTCGGCGGCGGCCGTGGCTTCGTCGAGCAGGGAGGCGTTGGCCAGCGGCATGCCGGTCAGGTCCATGACCATTTGCTGGTAATTGACCAGCGCCTCAAGCCGCCCCTGGCTGATTTCCGGTTGGTAGGGCGTATAGGCCGTATACCAGCCCGGGTTTTGCAGCACGTTGCGCAGAATGACATTAGGCGTAAGGGTGTCGTAATAACCCAGCCCGATCAGCGAGCGGTACACTTTATTCTGCCGCGCCATTTCCTGAAGTTTTTGCAGCGCTTCGTTTTCGGTCATCGGGTCGCCGATGACCGGCGCCGCCTTCTCCAGAATGGCTGCCGGAACGGTTCGGGCGATCAGGTCGTCAAGGCTGGCGGCGCCGACGGTGCGCAGCATGGATTGAACCTGTTCCGCGCGCGGGCCGATGTGCCGCCCGATAAAATCGTTTTTCTGTTCCAGATCAGCCAATGGAGACGGCATGTTACAGCCCCTGAATGTAGGTGTTATAAGATTTTTCATCTTTAAGACTCTTGATTTCGGTGTCGTTGCTGATCTTTATTTTATAGAACCAGCCTTTGCCAAACGGGTCCTGATTGACGGCGGCGGGGTCTGTGCCGAGGGCAGCGTTGACTTCGACCACCTCGCCGGAAAGCGGGGAATAAAGCTCGCTGGCCGATTTCACGGATTCGACTACGCCGGCCTGCTCGCCCTGCTTCACCTTCGCGCCAACTTTCGGCAGCTCGACGTAAACCACGTCGCCCAGCGCCTTCTGCGCGTAATCGGAAATGCCGACGGTGCCGATATTCCCGTCGATGCGGATGTATTCATGGTCTTCGCTGAAAAATGTTTTAGGCATGGTTAATCCTTTTTGTAATGATGTTGGACAAATGGCAGCGCGGCCACCGTGCAGGGACGGGTGATGCCGCGCAACAGAACCTGGAGTTTGGTGCCGACGGCCGAAAAGGCGGTGTCGACATAGCCCATCGCCACCGGCGCGTCGGCGCTGGGGCCGAAGCCGCCGCTGCTGATGACACCGATCTTTTTGCCCTCTGCGGAAAGCAGTTCAGTCCCTTCGCGCAGCGGCGCTTTACCTTCCGGCTGGATGCCGACACGGAATTTTTTTGTGCCGTTTTGCAGCTGGCCGATAATTTTATCCGCGCCGCAGAAGCCTTTTTCGGCGCGGCGGCGTTTGTGAATGACCCATTTCAGGTTGGCTTCAACCGGCGTGGTCTGTTCGTCAAGGTCGTGGCCATAGAGGCATAAACCGGCCTCCAGCCGCAGGCTGTCGCGCGCGCCGAGGCCGATCCATTTGGCTTCGCCGTAGGAGAGAAGTTTTTTGGCGAAGGCGACGGCATATGTCGCGGGAACGGATATTTCGTAGCCGTCCTCGCCCGTATAGCCGGAGCGGCTCAGGTATATTTCATGGCCCTCATAGCGTGTTTTTGCAGCCGTCATGAATTTCATGGCGGCGGCCTGCGGGAAAACCCGCGCCATCACTTCCGCCGCCTGCGGCCCTTGCAGGGCGAGCAGCGCACGGTCGGGGAACGGCTGCAGCTTTACCTGCCCGCCGATCTTTTTTTGGATATAAGCGAAATCTTTGTCCTTGCAGCCGGCGTTGACGATGAGGAACAGGGTTTTATCGTCCCAGCGCGTCACCATCAGGTCGTCGATGATCCCGCCGTTGTCGTTCAGCAAGACGGTGTAGCGGATGTTCCACGGCGCAATCCCCGTCATATCCCCCGGCACGATCTTTTCGAGCGCGGCGGCAGGATCGGCTGCGGCGGTGAGAAGCGCCTGCCCCATATGCGAGACGTCGAACAGGCCGGCGTGCGCGCGGGTGTGCAGGTGTTCTTTCAGGACTCCCATGCCGTCATATTGCACCGGCATGTCATATCCGGCGAAACCGACCATCTTGCCGCCCATATCTTTGTGCAGCTGCCAGAGCGGGGTTTTCAGGAGTACGGGCGTGGTTTGTTGTGCGGCGTTGTTCAAAGCGGGTTCCTCGCGCAAAGTGGTTGCGTTTACAGTTTACAGAACTGTCCCCCTCTGTCTCTTATACCTGAGAGATTCGCATCCAGGGATGCTTACTCCTTCGGTGCAGGAAAAGAACCCTGCTTTCCAGAGGTGCTTTGACCCTTTTAAGGGGCCGTGTCATGCGGTCCTTTTGCCTGAGAGTTTCCGGGGACATTGCTCCTTCGGCGCCGGCCTCGAGGGCCAGTCTCTCCCGCATAACATTGCTATACCGGTTGACAGTAGCCTGCCAAAATCTAAAGTCAATCTATTGGTAAATAGATTTTAGGAGTATCCAGAATATGCCCCATCAGCGTGAAAAAGCGCCCATCCCGGCGGTGGCCTCCAGCTTTGCTTTGGGGTTTATTGTCATCTGCCTGGTGGTTTACATCCTGAACGTGGCGCGGGCCATCATGATCCCGTTCGTGATCGCGGTGTTCGTCTGGTACCTGATCAACGCCATGGCGCGGGGATTCGGACGGGTTGCCGTCAGCGGCTGGAAAATCCCGCGCGTCGCCTGTTTCACGCTGGCCATCCTGTTGCTGATGGTTGGGATATGGGATATTTTTGCGCTCATCAGCCAGAACGTCGCCGCCGTGGCGAAGGCGGCGCCGGTTTATCAGGCGCACCTGATGGAGATTGTGCCGCAGGTGGTGCAGTTTTTTCACCTTGAACACCAGCCGACGGTACAGGAACTGATGGGCTATCTTGATCTGGGCGCCCTGATGAAGGCGATGGTGACGATGTTGTCGGGGATTGCCGGCAAGACGTTGATCGTGATGTTCTATACCGGCTTCCTGTTGTACGAGCAGCAGTTTTTTAACCGGAAGATCATCGGCATGATTGCGGATAAGAAAACGGAAGACCATGTCCGGCATATTCTGCGGAATATCGACATCAAGGTGCAGCGCTATATCTGGGTCAAGACGTTCGTCAGCGCGCTGGCGGGGATCCTGACCTTTGTGCTTTTACAGGTCTGGCATGTGGACTTTGCGGCGTTCTGGGGGCTGATGGCGTTCTTCCTCAACTTCATCCCCTATGTCGGGTCGCTGCTGTCGATTGTTTTGCCCGCCATGATTGCGCTGGTCCAGTTCAGCGATACGCCGACATTCCTGATGGTACTGGCCAGCCTGTCGGCGCTGCACGGCGTGATCGGCCATGCGCTCGACCCGTTTCTCATGGGAAAAAATCTCAATCTCAGCCCCATTTTCATCATCTCGTCGCTGGCGATGTGGGAGATGATCTGGGGCGTGCCGGGCATGTTCCTGTCGATCCCGATTCTGGCGATGGTGATGATTACGCTGTCGCAGTTTCCCGCAACGCGGCCGATCGCCGTCCTGCTGTCCAAGACGGGCGTGGTTGATCAGGAATCATTGTCGGATAAAAAGCCGTAGGCCTCAGGGCTGGGACGGCTTTGATTTTTTAGCCTTCTCCGCTGCGGCCAGTTTTTCCGCTTTGGACTTTGTCGCCGGCGTGTTCGGTACGGCGGGCACCAGCAAGTCGAGCAGGCCCGAGCCGGTTGAAGGTTTTTTCGCGTTGTCGTTTTTGATGTCCTGCGCCTTGTCCGTCGCCGCGCCCGCGACTATTTTTGCGCCACCGGTCACAATGCCTGCTGCGCCGGTTGCGACGTCTGCCGCGCCATGGGCGGCGTTTTTCGCCTTGTCGCCGACGGTGTCCACGGCATCATCGACTTTCGGCTGGATTTTTTTGGCGAGATCGAATGTCTGCTGCAGGCCGTTTCCGGCGGTCTTTTGAACTTTTTCTTTCCAGTTTTTTATACCCATGGCTGATAATCCCTTACAATGTTAAAAAAGCCGGCACGATTATTTTAAAAAAGTAGCCGAGTCGAAAACAAAAGTCAACCCTTATGGCAATACAACTAAGCCATCTTTGCCATAGTAATGACCGTTGAGATTTTACCATGCTGGATGGTGCCGGAGAGGCGGATGGCGTTGTCTTTGCGGGAGACTTTCAAAACTGCCGTATAAACGACCGGATCATGGGTCAGTTCGCCGGTTTCGCTGGTGAGCAGGAAGTCCTTGCTCGCGCCGCCGGGGTCGGCGGTGGAGGTCAGTTTGACTTCGCCGTCGCTCATGACGGCCAGTTGCGTCGTCCATTTGACGCCAGCGGCATCCGTGCGCTGCGTCTGGCCGTTTTTAATCTCGGTGATGCCGTCGCTTTTCATCGGCACCGGGCCCTGATAATCGGAAATGGTGGTTACGCGGTATTTGCCGTTCAGGTCTTCAAGTTTCAGCGTCATGGCTTACTCCAGATTTACAATCAGGCTATATTGTATATAAATATGTTAGAGAGTGAAACAGGAAGAACATGGTCGGCAAGACGATTTTAACAGGGGTGAAACCCACGGGCGCCCCGCATATAGGCAATTATATCGGCGCGATCCGTCCCGCGCTGGCGCTGGCCGCCGCGCACGAAAAATCTTACCTGTTTATCGCGGATTACCATGCGCTGAACGCCGTGCGCGACCCGAAGGTTCTGCGGGAGGACAGTTATCAGGTGGCGGCAACGTGGCGAGCGTTGGGCCTGGATGCAAAAAGAACTGTTTTTTATCGCCAATCTGACGTTCCTGAAATTTTTGAGTTGGTAACTTTACTTGCTGCTGTGACGCCGAAAGGGCTTATGGACAGGTCGCATGCTTATAAAGCAGCAGTGGATAAAAACCGCGAGGAAGGCCGTGATGCCGATGCCGATATTAATATGGGACTTTATACTTATCCGCTGCTGATGGCCGCCGACATCCTGATGGCGCAAACGGACATCGTGCCGGTGGGAAAAGATCAGGTGCAGCACATAGAGTTCACGCGCGACATGGCAGGCTATTTCAACAATACTTTCAAGCCGGTATTCAAGCTGCCGGAATGCCGGCTGGAAAAAAGCGGCGCGCTGCTGCCCGGCATCGACGGCCGCAAGATGAGTAAGAGCTATAACAACCATATCCCTGTTTTCATGGACAGTAAAATGCGGCGCAAACTGGTCATGAAAATCGTCACCGATTCAAAACTCCCGACGGAACCAAAAAATCCCGATGAAAATATTATTTTTCAGCTCTACACGCATTTCGCTACTGCCGATGAAACTGAAACCATGCGCTTAGCGTTCGAAGGGGGCGGTATGGGTTATGGTGATGCGAAGCAATTACTCTTTGAGGTGCTGGAGCGTACATTTGAAAGGCCAACAGCATTTTATAACGAATTCATGGCCAATCCGAGGCTTCATCTTGATGACTTTTTGGACTTTGGGGCTGTACACGCCCGCAAGGTTGCGCGGGAGACTTTATCGGCGGCGCGGGAAGCTGTCGGATTAAAACCCTTGCATTAAACCGGAGAATCCTTTATACATAATCACCAAACAAAAGAGCAGGCACATGCAAAACAAACATATTATATTGATTTCATTGATTTTTTTGGCAATTAACGCCGTTCCGGCACAGGCGGATCGTGCACCTGTCTCCGTTGTCCCCGCACAGGAAAAAGCAGCTGTGCCCGCCAATATGAGCGATGAAGCCCTTGCCAGCTACATTTCTGGGCGGCTGATGCCGCTGTTGCAGGATCAGGGCTACAAGGTCAGTCAGGCCTGCGATTCGTCCGGCTGCGCGGTCGTCGTCCAGTAAGCGGGCCGGTTATTTACGGTTGCCCATGAAGCTGAGCAGCATCTGGAACAGGTTAATGAAATTAAGATAGAGCCGCATAGCGCCGACAACCGCCATTTTAGCATTACCTT
>JAHFPI010000001.1:0-17039 GCA_023266795.1 Rhodospirillales bacterium | reverse complement strand
GCCGTCCCGATACACGGACTTTAAATATTGGGTATCCCAGGCGGTGAGGCCCGTGAACACCACGACCCCGATCACCGAAACGACAAACTGCAACATTGCCGACTGCATGAAAAGGTTTACCAGTCCGGCAATAACAATCCCGACCAGCCCCATGAACAGGAACGAGCCGACGCCCGTCAAATCGCGCTTGGTGGTATAGCCGTAGAGGCTGGTGGCGGCAAAAGTCGCCGCCGTAATGAAAAACACCCTGACGATGCTGGCGCCGGTGTAAACCTGAAAAATAACCGACAGGGAAAGGCCCATCACTGCCGAAAAAAGCACAAACATCAGCTTCAGTTTTTCGGAGGACATGGTCTGCGGCTTGAACCCGAACCAGATGAAGGCCAGCGGTGAAAGCATGACGACAAACGCCATCGGGCCATGAAAAAGCATGGCGAACAGCGAGGGGGTGTTGGCGACGCCAAAAGCCGTTAACCCTGAAATGACAAGCCCCAGCCCCATCGTGTGGTAAACGCTCTGCATGTAAGCCTGCAAACCGGCATCGACGACGCGGGTGCCGGCATAACCGACCTGAGGGGTTGGATTGGATGGATCGTAAGCCATGTTCGTTTACCTCTGTTATGTATTGAAGCTGATACCTACCATTATATAGCACGAATCGGAAAAGTTCATTGGTTTCTTAAATAGGGGGCGGGTTTCTGCCGCAGCGCCCGCCAGGTGCCGAGGAAGCCCGCCGCAAGGGTGATGCCCAGACATAATACGGTGACGCCGATCAGCGCCATCCAGCTGAATTTCCAGCCAAGATCCATAACGAATGTCTGGATGCCGTAGGCGGAGACGGTGCCGATGACCGCCGCGATAATGACGGTCAGAATGCCGAGGATGCCGTATTCCAGCAGGAAGGTTTTTAAAATGCGGGAACGGGTGGCGCCCAGCACCTTCAGGATGATAGCGTCATACAGGTGCCGCCGCCGAGCCGCCGCGATGCCGCCGGCCAGCACCAGTGTACCCGCCACCAGCGTGACTCCGGCGCTGATGCTGACGGCCTGGGCGACGGCGCGGATGAGCGTTTGCGCCGCTTCCAGCGCGTCGCGCACCCGCACACAGGTGATGTTCTGGAACTGGCGGGAGATTTTCGTCTGCATCTCTTCTTCGCGGTCCTTGTTGATGATGACCGTTGCCAGATAATTGGCCGGCGCTTTTTCCAGCATCCCCGGCGCGAAGGTGATGGCGAAGTTCATGGTAAAGCTGGCCCATTCGATTTCGCGCACATTGGCGATTTTGGCGGTGATGTCCGTGCCGAGGATATTGACGGTGATTGTGTCGCCGACGCCGATATTAAAGGCCTTGGCGACATTGGTGGCAATCGAGACGATCGGCGGGCCGCTGTAATCCTTGTCCCACCATTTTCCGGCGACGACATGGCTGTAGGCGGGCAGATCGCCGGTATAGGTGAAGCCGCGATCGGAATTTATCACCCAGCTTTCGTTCTGGTCGACCAGCGCTTCTTCGGCTTTCTTGCCGTTGACGCTGATGACCCGCCCGCGAAATGAGGGCATCATCACCAGCCCGTGCGCCGAGGGTTCCGCCGCCAGCAGCGACCTGAAGCCTTCCCGCTGGCCGGGTTCGATGTCGAGGAAGAAAAAGGACGGCGCGTCCACGGACATGTCTTCCTCGATCAGCCGCGTGAAGTTGAACTGCACCAGCGCCACAGCGACCAGCACGGTCAGGCCGAGACCCAGAGAAAGGATGACGCTGGTCGAAACATTGCCGGGCCGGTAAAGGTTGGCGATCGCCATGCGGATTTCAGGCGCCGCCGGAATCCTCAGCCGTTTTATCGCGGATTTCATGAGGGCGGAATAACCGAAAAAAATCATGAAGGTGAGCAGCGCGCCGGCCACAAAGAACACAACCAGTTTCTGGTCAGATGAACTGAGGATGGCCGTCAGCGCCAAACTTTGCGCTGCTATAAGTATCCACAGGATGATATTCAGCGACGGGCGCTGTTCCTTGGGCGCGATCAGGTCGCGGAAAAGATCGGTCGGCGACACGCGCACGGCGCGGCCGATTGGCCACAGGCTGAAGCAGAGGGTGGTCAGGTAGCCGAATCCCGCCGCCAGCAGCAGCGCCGCCGGATAGACCATCCTTACCTGATCGGTCAGGGACAGTTTGGCGGTCAGCAGCGCGCCGGCGGCCTGCGCGGCCAGCATGCCGATCAGCAGCCCCAGTAAAACGCCGAGGGTGGCCAGCATGAAAATCTGGATCATATAGACGCGGAAAACAAAACGGTCCGGCGCGCCGAGGCATTTCATGGTGGCGATATTGGCCAGCTTGCTCTCCAGAAAACTCCGGACGGCGTTTGAAATGCCCACGCCGCCGATCAGCAGCGTGGTCAAACCGATTAACGTCAGGAACAGCGTCAGGCGGTTAATCATGTGCTCCACCTGCGGCGAAGCGGTCAGGAAATCCCGCCCCTTCCATGCCGCATGCGGGAACGCGTCGGAGATCTTCTTTTCCACGGCCTTCAGGTCGGCGAAAGAATGTATGGAGGGTACGATGATTTTTTGGTCGTAGTAAACCTGGCTGCCCAGCTGTTTCAGGCCGGTTTTGTCGAAGATGTAACTGCTGATCATGACGCGCGGGGCGAGGGAGAAATGCATATTGCCGATCCGGTCGGGTTCCTTGGCGATGATGCCGCGCACCTGAAATTTCTGCTGCCCGAGCTTGATCCAGTCGCCGAGATGGATATGCAGGCGGGTGAGGAGCTCTTTTTCCACGACGGCGCCCCAGGCGTCCTGCTCGATGCCGTTTTCGATCGGCGGCGGCAGGATAAGGTCCTGCAACCCGATCTTCATCACCTTGCCGTTCTCGTCCAGTCCGGTTTTGATCTCGTCGCCTTTTTCGTCGACGATCAGCAGCTTGCCGTAGAGGGGATAGAACGGGTCGACGGCTTTCATTTCCGTCAGCGTCGTCTGCTCCCCGTCCATCCGCCGCGCCATGGCGCGGGTCTCCATGACGACGGTCAGCGGGCCTATCTTGTCATGCAGAAAGCGGATCTGCTCCGGCGTGGCGGGCGCGTAGATGGTGCGCAGCGCGATATCGCCGCCGAGGATATAGCGCCCGTCATGGTGCAGGCTTTCCACCAGTCCGCGCGACAGCGACTGGATGCTGGCGATAGCGCCGACGCCCAGCACCAGACAGGCCAGAAAAATATAAAACCCCTTGAGCCCCGCGCGCAAATCGCGGCGGGCGTAGATCAGCGGCAAGAACAGTTTTTTCAGGAAAAACATCATTGCAGCACTCTGCCGTCGCGGAGCTTGACCATGACATCGCAGCTGCCGGCCAGCGCCGGGTCATGGGTGACGAGGATAAGCGTCGTGCCGTGCTTGCGGGTCATATCGAACATCAGGTTCATGACCATTTTTCCGGTTTCAACGTCGAGGTTGCCGGTGGGCTAGTCGGCGAGAATCAGGCGCGGCGTGGTGACGAAGGCGCGGGCAATCGCGACGCGCTGCTGTTCGCCGCCGGAGAGTTGCCCCGGGTAGTGTTTGACGCGCGCTTCGAGGCCGACGGCGGCAAGGGCTTCAGCGGCTTTTTTAAAGGCATCCTTGTGTCCGGCGAATTCCAGCGGGATGGCGACGTTCTCCAGCGCCGTCATGGTCGGGATGAGATGGAAGTTCTGGAACACAATCCCGATGTTGTCGCGGCGGAAGATGGCGAGCGCGTCTTCGCTCAGGCCGCCGAGGGTTGTTCCCGCGACCTCGACCGTGCCGGAGGTCGGTTTTTCCAGTCCGCCCAGCACCATCAGCAGGGTGGTCTTTCCGGAGCCGGAGGGGCCCATGACGCCGACGGTCTTTGACGCGGGCAGGTCGAGCGAGACATCTTTCAGGATATGGACGCTGCCGGCTTCACTTTTCAGGTGTAAATCGACATGATCAAGCTTTAGAATAGAGGGCATGAAGTGCATTCCTTGTAAAAAAACTTTGATGCTGCCGATTATGGCCCTTTTCTGGCTGACGGTAAATATTGTTTGCTGTCCGGCCGATGCGGGCGCGGAGCAGAAAAAAATTCTGGTTTTCGGCGACAGTCTGGTGGCGGGTTATGGCATTCCGCTGGAAAAAGCTTTTCCGGCGCAGCTGGAGAAAAAACTTCAGGCGCTGGGCTATGCGGTCGCCGTTATCAACGCCGGCGTGTCGGGAGACACGACTTCCGGCGGGCTGACGCGGCTGGAATGGACGCTGGCGCAGAAACCGGACTTCGTGATTCTGGAGCTGGGCGCCAATGATATGCTCCGCGCCGTCGATCCCGCCGTCACCCGTGAAAATCTGCGGAAAATGCTGGATATTTTAAAAGCGAAAAAAATCCCCGTGCTGCTGGCAGGGATGAAGGCCACCCCTAATCTGGGGGATGAATTTGTAAAGAGTTATGCCGCGATGTATAAGGCGCTGGCAAAACAATATCACGCGGTTTATTACCCGTTTTTCATGGAGGGCGTGACAACACACGCTGATTTGGTTCAGGAGGACGGTTTGCATCCCACAGCCGAAGGCGTTGTCGTTGTCGTCGACAATATGCTGCCCGCCGTCAAAAAACTGCTTAAACAAAAGACAAAATAAAAAAGGCCCCCTTGCGGGAGCCCCTTTTATTAAAACATCTTCAGGCCTCAGGCGGCTTTTTTGTTCAGCGCGGCCTTGGCCTGTTCGCAGATTTTGCCGAAAGCTTCGGCGTCTTTTACCGCGATGTCGGCGAGGACTTTGCGGTCCAGCGTGATGCCGGCCAGTTTCAGGCCGCCGATCATTTTGGAGTACGTCAGTCCGTGCAGGCGGGCGCCGGCGTTGATCCGCTGGATCCACAGGCCGCGGAAATCGCGTTTCTTGTTGCGGCGGTCGCGGTAGGCGTAACGCAGGGCTTTTTCAAGACGCTGCAGGGCGATACGGAAGCAGCTATTGCTGCGGCCCATATAGCCTTTTGCCAGCCGGAGAACTTTTTTGTGGCGGTTGATGGAGGCTGTGCCCCCTTTTACGCGTGACATGTTATGCGGCCTCCTTTTTTACTGCAGCGGGTCTTTGCCTTTTGCGGTTGTTGCGCCGCAGGCCGCTCAGGTAGGGGAAGAAATTGTCGAGAATGGTTTTGGCGTTCATATCCTTCAGGATGAGGGTTGAACGGCCTTCTGCTTTCATTCTTCTGGATTTGCTGGTCAGGCGGTGGCGTTTTGCCGCAGCTCTTGCTTGCACTTTACCGGTACGCGTGACGCTAAAGCGCTTCTTGGCGCCCGAGTGGGTTTTCATCTTTGGCATTTTGTTTTCCTTTCAAAAATTTTAGCAATCGAGGCAGCCAAATTCGAGCCAGATCGCCTGTACGAGGGTTGTTTATAAAGGGATTATGCATAGAGAGTCAAGAAGAACGGCTGAGTCGAGCGCAAAAACTTGAGGGGATTTAGGCCTATAATCGCTATTTTATTTTCATAATACTTAAAAAATAGACAGAAACAGGCAGGCTAAAGGCTATTAATTTTTCATAGATAGGTATATAACAGTGGGGTATTACGAATCTCCGCCTAACGTCTCCGTCTTGTTATATAATAGCGATAGCAAAATGGGGAACGGTTTGCTGGGAGTAACAACAAATGATGAGTAAAGCGATGAGCAGCATTTTATCCTTCTTTAACCTCGGCGACGGGGCGCTGAACGCGAAAGCCGATTTTCGCCGCAAGCACATCCGTTACGCGGGCGTCCATGCCGAAGTGGTGGTGGGCGACCGGGCGTACAGCATCCGCGATTGGAGCCTTGGCGGCATGTCCTTTGAGACCGCCCCCGATGCCCGCCTGACAGCCGGCGATAAAATTCTGGCCGTCCTGAAGTTCCGCTTTCCGCACGACACCATCACCATCCAGCAGCCGGCCCTGATCGTCCGGACGGCCAAGCGCGGGATTGCCGCGCAGTTCGCCCCCCTGCCGGCAGAAGCCCGCCGCCAGTTCGAGCGGGTGCTGGACAGCCTGAACGCGCAAAGCTTCATGGAATCGCAGGTTGCCTGAGGCGCGGGAAAAAGCTACAAATAATCCGGTATAAACATTTTCAGGAGAGTTCTTCATGGGGACTATCGTCGTCGTGCTGGCGATTATCGGCGTACTGGTGTTGTTTTCCTACCTGAAATTTCCGCCGGCCTATGCCGACAAAAAACTTGTCAAGGTTTACGACATGATGGTGCTGGGGGTCTGCGCCGTTCTTTGCCTGATGTGGTTCCTGAATATCCGCGCCAACTGGATGGGCGGCATCAACGACAAATGGTGGGAGCCTGTCGCCATCGCCGGCGCGCTCGCCATTGAAACTGTTTTTCTCGGCGTATGTTTTTTAATGCGCAATTTCTGGGTTTTCAAACCCCCCCGCCGTCCCGGCGGCGGGTTCGGATTTTAGACGTGGGCACCGCCATAAAAAAACAATTCGCGGCAAAAACGGCAGGGCATCTCCTCGATATTGGCGCCGTGCATTTTAACGCCGACAAACCGTTCATTCTGACTTCCGGCTGGGCCTCGCCGGTTTATATCGATTGCCGCAAGGTGATTTCATTTCTGGAAGCGCGGCGCGATATTATCCGCATGGCCTGCGAGCTGTTGTCTGGTTCGTGTGATATGCGCGGTATAGATTATATCGCCGGCGGGGAAACGGCGGGTATCGCTTATGCCGCGTGGATATCCGAAGCTCTCGGCAAGCCGATGCTATATGTGCGTAAAAAGCCCAAAGGCTTTGGTCGTGGTGCGCAGATCGAAGGCGAAATGAAAGAGGATGCGCGGGTCCTTCTTGTTGAAGACCTGACTACGGACGGCGCCAGCAAGGTTGCCTTCGCCAATGCGCTGCGCGAGGGCGGCGCCGTTGTCACTGACGTCTTCTCGGTTTTTTTCTACGGCATCTATAAGGAAAGCACAAAAATTCTGGAGGATGCCGGCCTGCGGCTCCATGCTCTTGCCAGTTGGGACGATGTGCTGGAGGCCGCCCGCCCCCGCAATCTTTTTCCGGCCGCCACACTGAAGGAAGTGGAAAAGTTTCTCGCTGATCCCGCCGTCTGGTCACGGGAGCACGGCGGCGTTTACGAGCGCACGAAGACAACGGCATAGATTTAACTAATTGATATTTAAGTGTTTTTACTAAAAATAGTTGACATATTGTTTGGGGTCGTCTACATTGCTGCTGATAATTGACGAGGAAAGTTTTTCGACATGTACGACTACGATTCCACAGCCAGAAGAAGGGCGAGCGACGCACAAGCCGCTGCCGCTTACGCCGACAGGAAAGCCCAGGAGGCGCAGGAAGAAACAAGGCGCCTGCGGAAGGAATTCGAGGCCGTCGTAAAAAAACTGGAAAAAAGAATCGCGGCGCTGGAAGAAGAGCTTGCGCCCAAAACGCTGGACAAGCCGGCTGGCTTCCCTCTTGCTGCAAAAAAATAATTCATACGTGATGAAAATAAAAAGTTGTTTGTAAATTTTAGCGGTTTAGAATAATTCCATGTGGATAAAATCCTGCATTGTCACCCTGATGATTGCATACCCCGTTTTTCTGGCGTTCGGGATATGGTTCTATCGTTATACGCAGAAAATAAAGCCCCTGCCTTTTCCTGCCGATGACCGGCGTAACCGCACGGTAGGGCCGCTGCGTTTTACGCTTTATGTCGTGCTGCTGCCGGTTGAGGTGACGATTGCGCTGGCCATTCTGGGGTGGCTGGATCCGCTTTTCCATTTTATAAAGAATATCAGGGTCGGATAATCCCCGGCGGTCAGTACGCCGCGCGGCCTTTTTCCACCGGCTTGTTGTAGTCAATCTTGATGGCAATGGCCAGATAACTTGCCAGATCGCGGAAAGTCAGTATCCCCAGAAACCTGCCGTTGTCGGCCACCAGCAATTGTTCCCGGCCCTTTCTCTGCATCAGGTCCAGCGCGTCCGCCGCGCTGAAATCGGGGGATACGACCGTTACGGGCGTCAGTTCTTCCATCACGCTCGCGACATGCAGCCAGTGCCATTTATGCCGGTCGAGCGCCAGTATGGACTGGAGCGTCACGACGCCCACCAGCCTGCCCTGGTCGATCACCGGAAATATTTTCTGGTAGTGCTTGTTGATGTAATGGTCGACCAGCTCGGTGATGGTCAGGTCGGGGGACACCGTCGTCGCCTGGCTGTGCATGAAGCGGGACACTTTTTCCGTGCCGAGCAGCGAGCGCGATTCCATCTGGCGCACGGCGTATTCGCCCGAGCCGTGGACAAAAAATCCCATCAATCCCCACCACATCCCGGAAATAAGGTCGTCATGCATCACGACCTTGTAGCAGGCATAGGCAATCAGGCCATAGGCGAATACCGCGCCGCTTTCCGAAGCGATGCGGGTGGCGGTCACCAAATTATTTTTGTAATGCCAGATGATGGCGCGCAGGGCGCGGCCGCCGTCGAGCGGGAAGGCCGGCACTAAATTGAATGCGGCGATCAGCATGTTGAGGTCGCCCAGATGCTGCAACACGCAGGAGATGGCGCCCACACGGATATATTCCTCGTAAAGATTGGAAACAGACCAGAAAAAAAGCCCCATCAGCGCGCTCATCACCGGCCCGGCCAGCGCCATAAACAATTCGCCCTTGGGATGGCTGGGCTCCCCTTTCATTTCGGCCACGCCACCGAAGATGAACAGGGTGATGCTGGCAATCGGCATGTGGTAATATTCGGCGATCAGCGCGTGCGCCACTTCATGCGCGATGATGGAAACGAGGATGCCGACAACCGTGATAATCCCCATAAACTGGTAGGTGTCCGGCGACTGGCCGAGAAGGATATGGGGGTAGACCTTGACGGACATCGTCCAGCTGATCAGCACCGCCAGAAAGAACCAGCTGGCGTCCGCCTTCACTTTGAAGCCAAAAAAACGGAATAAAGTCACGCGTTTCAAAGCCACTCCGGGGGTCCTTTACTTTTATTGCATAAACAGGCGGCGCAGGGCGGTCTCGCAACGCCTTTGACATTATGCTGGAAATAATAATAATGATTAAACAACATAAAAAACAGAGATAGTTTGGATTATATGCCTCTCGAAAGACGAAAATTGCCGGTCATCGGCATCCTGTTGATCGTTTGCCCGCTGTTTCTGTCCGCCTGCCAGCCGGAGACGGAGGAAAGGCCGCCGGTCGCCGTGTCGCAAATAACCTCGCCGCCGGCGACTCCCGAGATGCCGCCCCTCTATTGCCGGATTGGCCGGGGCACCGCTCTGTTCGGGCACAGATGGGATGCGTTCAGCGATACCCTGTTTACCCTGAATCGCGGCGCTTCCGTCAATCTGAAAATCTCACGCGCCCGCGACAACGAAGCAATGACCATTCAGGCGCTTTTTGACGGCAGCGGGCAGAAGATTATTTTCTGCCCGTTTCTTGATGTACCGCAACATAAACCCATAGCCTGCGCCAGCATCTATGCGCTGGAGGAGGATCTGCGGGAAGGCATTAAGCGTACTTTTGACATTCCCGCCGCCCTGCGCGGCGGCTTCATCACCTGCGCCTACAGCAGGGAAAAACTCAGGTCATTATCCGTTCCGCCCGGCAGGGGCCAGTAGACCGCAACACAACAAAGAAAGCGCACAGTTTCATGTCCCGAACGGTTCTTTCCAGCAAAGAGATGCTGCAACAGCTTGTCAGCTTCGATACGACAAGCGTGAAGTCCAATCTCGATCTCATCCACTGGGTGCGGGATTACCTGAAGGAATACGGCATCGCCTCCACGCTGATTTATGATGCGGTTAAAAACAAAGCCAACCTTCACGCCGTCATCGGCCCCGAAGACAAGGCTGGCGTCGTGCTGTCCGGCCATACCGACGTCGTTCCCGTCGAGGGGCAGGACTGGGACAGCGATCCGTTTAAACTGCGCGAGCATGACGGCCTGCTCTATGCCCGGGGTACCTGCGACATGAAGGGCTTTATCGCCGTCGTGCTGTCAAAGGTGCCGGAAATGGTTAAAAAACCGCTGACGGTGCCGATCCACTTCGCCCTATCCTATGACGAGGAACTGGGCTGCCTCGGTGCGCATGATATCGTAAAGCATTTCGACAAGCTGCCCGTGAAACCGAAACTCTGCATCGTCGGCGAACCCACAAGCATGAAGGCCATCACCGGCCACAAAGGTATCTGCGATTTTAACTGCACCGTGCATGGCAAAGAATCGCATTCCTCGCTGGCGCCCTATGCCGTCAACGCCGTGGAGAACGCGGCGGAACTGGTGGCCTACATCAAATCCATCGCCCGGCGCATGGCCAACGAGGGGCCGTATAACAGGCAGTTCGACCCGCCTTTCACCACCGTCCACACCGGCATCATGAAGGGCGGCACCGCCGTGAACATCGTGCCGAACCTCTGCGAATTTTCTTTCGAGATCCGCAATATCCCCGAGGTCAATCCCGAGGCGCTGGTCGAGGAAATCCGCCAGTATGCCTTCAAAACGCTGGAGCCGCGCATGAAGGACATCGATCCGAAAACGGGGTTTGAGTTCAAGCCTTCTGCCCGCGTCTCCGCCTTCGACATTTCCAATGACGATCCGGCGGTGGAATTTGTCCTCTCCCTTTCCGGCGCCAACGCCACGGAAAAAGTCAGCTTTGCCACCGAGGCCGGCCTTTTCCAGAAGGGTGGAATCCCTACCGTGGTCTGCGGGCCGGGCAGCATCCTTCAGGCGCACAAACCCAATGAATTTGTGGCGGTTGAGCAGCTGATGAAGTGCGGTAATTTTATGGATAGGCTGCTGGATAAAATGCGGGCGGGAGCCTGAAGGCCTATGCACCCGCAGACTATTGCTTTATTCTCAAAGGCATGACAACATCCTGAAAAATAGAAGGACTTCACCCGAAAGGTAGCGATTAATGTTCGATCAGTATAAATGGCAGACAGTAGCGGGGGCTCAGATGGAGCCCTTTCTCAAGCTGATCAACCCCATTCAGGGCAAGCACAATGCCTCTGCGGCGTCCGCGACCGTCGAGTGGGCGCAGATACCGTTTTATAACACGATCGCGCTGGTGCGGGTAAACGACACGGCCTGGCCGGCCAATACAGGGCCGTTCTGGTTTCTGGCCAAGCAGGGGCGGATGTTTTTGCTCGACGGCTCCAGTGCGCCGATCCATGACGCCAACGAAGCCGATCCGATCACGATAACCGAGGCCAAGGCGCTGGAATACCTCCGGTTTTTCTGTTACTTCGTGCATGGCGACGAGGGGCCGTTCCTGATTGTGGAAGACATCAATCATCCGGCGCTCGATAAATCAAAGCTGGACGAAGCCACGCGTAAGGTTATCGAGGACGCCATCCGTCCCGCGACCTTCGAGGGCAAGACGGATGAAGGTAATTTTGAAGCTTCCGCCATGGTGCTCTACGGCAATGCGCTGTTTTCGGCGCGCTTCTCCATGTCGCCCAACGGCATGATCGAGATGATCGACGATGAGCCGGTCGCCGCCGACCTGCCGGTTAAAAAAGTGAAGCCGAATTACTAGGAAACATGGCAAAGCCAAAGCATATCAAAACCACCGTCCTCATTATTGGCGGCGGGTTGTCGGGATTGACGCTGGCGGCGGTGCTGGGCGCGGCGGGCGTTGATGTCGTCTGCATCGACCGCGACCCGCCCGTAAGCCAGACCGCCCTCAAATATGACGGCCGCACCACCGCCATTTCCTATGCCTCGCATAAAGTTTTGCAGGCGGCGGGTGTCTGGAAGTCGCTGCTGGCGGATTGCGAGCCCATCCTCGACATTCGCGTGGCCGACGGCAATTCCCCGCTTTATCTTCATTTCGCCAGCACAGCGGACGGCGGCGGCGCGCCCTTCGGCTGGATCATCGAAAATCGTTTGTTGCGGCAGGCCTTGTTTAAAAACGTCCGCCGGTTGAAAAAACATGTCCGTCATTTAGCCCCTGCGGAAATAAAGGAATTTATTCGTGATAACGCTTCCGTCGGCGTCGTTCTGAAAGACGGCACAAAAATCACCGCGCCGCTGATGGTCGGCGCCGATGGCCGCCAGTCCGCCACGCGGGAATGGCTCGGCATTGCCGTCAAAAAAACCGACTATCATCAGACCGCGATTGTCTGCAACGTCGCCCATGCGCTGGATCATGAGAATGTCGCCGTAGAGCATTTCCGCCCCGCCGGCCCCTTTGCCATCCTGCCGATGACGCGCGGCGACAAAAAAGAATACCGCTCCTCTGTTGTCTGGACGGAGCACGGTGATGATGCGGGACGGGCGCTGAAATTGTCTTCCGCCGACTTTGACAAGCGCCTGCAGGAATTGTTCGGTGCGCACCTCGGCAAAGTACATCACGTTTCCCCGCCGATGGGCTATCCGCTGGGCCTGATGCACGCGGAAAGGTATAGCGGTGACCGTGTCGCGCTGATCGCCGAGGCAGCACATGCCGTCCATCCGATTGCGGGGCAGGGGCTTAATCTCAGTATGCGCGACATCGCCGTGCTGGCGGAGCTGGTTGTCGATCACCTGAAACTGGGACTGGATATCGGCGCGCCGGCGCTCCTGAAGAGCTACGAGTCGGCGCGGCGCTCCGACACCGTCCTGATGGCGGGCGTGACGGATATTCTGAACCGGTTGTTTTCCAATAACCTGCAAACTGTCCGGGCCGTAAGGGGTTTAGGCCTTGGGATGGTTGAGAAATTACCCGTTTTGAAGCGCTATTTCGCCAAACAGGCCATGGGACTTTCCGGAGTCTCCCCCCGGATCATCCGTGGAGAGGGCCTATAGCCACATATTCTGTTGATTCTCAAAGATTTTTTCTTGACGTCCGGTTTTAAACTTGGCACGCTTGGGCATTATTTCAAAGATTTTAAAAGGATGTACCGCCGTCATGACCAAATCTGAATTGATCCTTCGGTTGGCCGAATTGAATCCCCACCTTTACCAAAGCCACGCCGAACAGATCGTAGACACGGTTTTCGAGGAAATCACCAAAGCGCTGGCTTCCGGCGCGCGCGTCGAGCTGCGCGGCTTCGGCGCTTTCTCCGTGAAACAGCGCAAGGCCCGCACCGGCCGCAACCCGCGCACCGGCGAAACCGTCCATGTCGACAACAAGCGCGTGCCTTTCTTCAAAATCGGCAAAAAGATGCATGAGCGCCTGAACGGTCTCGCCTCCAGCGGCGAAGATGATATGAAGGATTAAAAATCCGTCGTCCGGCCTAGCTTCCCGGGCTTGCTCCCGCTTTGTAGTTATCAAGAAATCCCCTGAACATATCGACTTCTCCGGCGATTTTGAGCAGCGAATCGCGGTCGGCCAGCGCGGAAGAACCGCCGTCCCGCGTCACGACGCCGAAGGTCGCCGCCAGTTTTTTCGCTGACATAGCGGCGGCATATTTTGATTTGATCCCTTTCAGCTTGTCCAGATTGCCGGCCAGTTTCCAGGCGACGGCGGCATTCACCACAAAGGCAGCGTCTTCATCGCTGATAGCCTTTGCGGGATCAGGCAGCAGAACCTCGATGACCGCCGCCGCCTCGCCCCATTTTCCGGCGCGCCACAGGACATCCGCCTTGAGACGCTGCGCATTCCTGGAGTTCAGGGTGCTGAGGGTGCTGATGGCGTCCGCTGTCTGGTTCATCTGCGATTGCGCCCGCGCCCTGAGAAGCGTGCGCTCCTCGCGGGACTTGTTCGTCATGCCGGTTCTTTCCGTTTCCTTCAGCGCCGCCAGCGCCTGCGAGGGGCGGGAGTCCAGCAGGTAGACCGCCGCCAGCTTTGTGCCGAGCGCAGTGACTTTTTCTTCAGGCAATCCGTTCCTGAGCTGCTCTTCGATGACTGCCGCCGCCCTGCCCAGAAGATCCATGCGGATCAGGTTGTCTGCCAGATTCAGCGCCGCAATACCGCTTTCTGGGGGGGCAGGGGGCATCAGGCTGCTGAACTCGTCGTAAACGGAAACAACCTCAAGCGGCTTGACCGTACCCGTGGAATCCGCCAGAAACAGGTCGGAGAAAATATGCTTCATGTCGTCGCGGATCGGCGCCGAATCGTCAAGAATGCTGTCGGCGAGGTCCGCCGCCTGTTTCATGTCCTCCAGACCGGAAAGAATCTGGTTGTCCTGCACTTTTAGGGCGCCAAGGGTATGCAGCACCTCCACTTCCAGCCCGTCGCCGCGCCACGCGAAACGCAGGCTGTCAATCCGGTCAATCGCATCTTTCAGGGTTATTTTCTTTTGCTGCAGCAGCAGCCGTGTGAGCGACAGGGTGGCTTTGGTATGGTACAGCCGGTCAAGACCGTCCGCCACCGACTGCCAGAGCGTTGCCGCTTGTTCCTGATCCCCTTTTTGCGAGAAGGCCTCCCCCTTCAGGTAATTAATCGCAGCGTGGTATTGGGCTTCCAGCGCTTCGGGAGACTTGTCGAGCGAAGCCAGCAATTGTTCCGCAATGTCGGTATGGCCGAGACGCAGCGCCGATTCCGCCATGTAAACCGTGAAGGGGATGGCAATGTTGTCGGGATATTGCAGCAGCAGGCGGTTGCTCTTGGGGAAGGACCGGTCGGCCATATGCCACTGTTCCGTCGCCGCCGCCGCGAAGCCTATCCACAGCGCCACTTCAGGGTGCTGCTGGATTGCCGGGAAAGACAAATCCTGTAGGGCATCCTTGTAGTGTCCGGACATGGCGTTGGCTGCGCCGCGCAGGGCGATAAAATTCGGGTTTTTATCGATCTCCGGATTTTCTTTCAGCACCAGATCGAGGATGCCCAGCGTTTCCTGACCGAAGTTATTGGAAAAATAAAGCGTCGCCAGCTTCATCAGCAGGCCGGCGCGCTCTTCCGGAGCGTCGGTGGCGGCAATCCTGTCCTGAATATCCTGCTTATTCTCCTGAAAATTCTTTAAACCGCCCCGCCGCCAGTTGGGAAAGTCAAACAGGCGGGTGTTCTCATTGTCCGAAACTTCGTCCGCCGTTCCGACCAGAGCGCTGATTCCGCGCCCCGCCGCCGTGACGGACAATCCGTTGGGTGACGTGATTGAAATCAAATCATCCGGCTGTTGGACGTTGGCATCCTTCTGCGGCGCAATCACTTTTCCCGTAATGTCGTGGGTTTGCATGGGGTCTATTTTCTGAACGACGCGCTTGGGGATGATGTGATGAACGGCAATCCCGTCTTTCAGGGGACGGATGACAACCCCCGTCAGGGCGGGCATGATTTCAAGTTCCGTCAGGTGCCGCGTTTCCCGCACAGACTGCTGTGGAAAATTGGTCGGCACGACATACAGCGTGTCCCCGATTTCCGGATCTTCGAAGGCAATCGGCTCTCCCGCGCCTTTCAGCGGCACCATCAGGCTTGCTTTCCCGCTAACCGGATCAAACTGCGCTTTTATGCCGCTGTCGGGGGAGGTCTCCGGCGCGGGCAGCGGTTCGGCCAGCAATGCTATATCCCACGAGAGACTCCGCTTTGTGACGCGCGGATAGAATTTTTTCGGGAACGTATAACGATAGGCTATACCCTTCTCGAACTTGAGGATTTTCGGCGGCTGGATGAATGCCGCCATGGGGCCGGTAATCATCGGCAGCGATGTCGTGGAGGTTACTGAATCCTCTATGATCCATAGCGCGCCGAGACGTTCAAAAACCGCCAGCCGCAGCGGTGACAAGGAGGACAGGGTAATTGTCGCCGTTCCTTCGTCGCCGCTTGTCTGGCGCGCGGCCGGAAGGAGCGGCGGTTTTATATCGGGTGCTGACGGAGTTTCCGGTTTTGTGACAGACAGGTTCCAGGTTGGCGGCGCAGATGCGGTTTGCTCCGGAAGCCGGGCGGCGGCCATGTCAGAGGGTTCGGATAGCGCGGGCGTTATGTCGTGCGGAACTTCTTTTACAGGCGCTTGGGGCGTCACAACCGGCGCTATTGCAACAGGCGCCGCTGCTACAGGAGCTGCTGCTACAGGAACGGTCGGCGTTGCCGGTGTTGGCAGCGGTGTGGGCGCGACAGCTGCAACGGTGGGTTTGGCGGGAGCAGGGGTGGCTTCTTTCTTCTCCTTGCTTTCTGCTATCGGTTTTTCCGGCGGCGCGGGAGATACCTTTGGCGCTGTGCTGGAGGCAAGAACGTCCACGACGATTTTACGGTGCAGGCGGTAATGCTTGAAAGTGCTTCCGGCGGCAAGGCTGATATCCACTTTCAGTGTGCCGTCGTTCTCCGGCGTGGCGGCGATTTTTTTGATGAGGGGGGATTTTGTCGTGCCGATGACCGCCCTGGCCTTTGTGTCGAACACGATCTTTATATCATTTTCGGCGGCCGTAACGTGGTAGGCCAAAAGTTTAGGGAAGTCGAAAACAATGCGCGTGTAGTCCGCATGGGCGCCGATCTGAACCGGCACGACGGGCAGCGGCGTAGTATCGTCGGCGGACGCCACAGCTCCCGTCCACAACAACAGGACGACAGCCAGTAGCGGCACCGTGGCAGAGCGCATTCCGATCTTTATTCCCAAGGTCACCCGGACAAAATCTCCCAGCATCCAGAATACACGAAAAATTTTTGGTTTTCAGGTATTAACAACGGGTTTTATTTTTTCATAAACCAATGATAATTACCAATATTTTTGGGAGGGGCGGCATAAATCTCTCTTTATCTCCCAAGGCAATGCGTGGATAATGGCGGGTAACGTTCTGTCCGTATTTTCACATTCAAGGAGTTAAGATCATGTCCGTCTGGAAACTGCCGTTATTTGCATTGACACTGGTGACCCTCATGGGCACCGCCGCGTATGCTCAGGAGCAAAACGCTCCCGCCGGTGCGCCCGCCCCTGCGGTTGTTCAGCCGGCGCCAAGTGAAGCGCCCGTTATCGTTCCGGACACAGCAGCTGCACCGGAAGCCGAGCCCGCACCCGCTATGGAGGCTCCGATGGATGCCGGCACCGCCGCCGCGCCCGTCACCGAGGCCGTTCATCCTGAATATAAAGCCCTGTCGCCGGAAGAGCGCGCGGCAGCAAAAAAGAAATTAGCGACGATGAAGGCAACGCACCAGAAGAGAGTGGGCAGCTTCCGCGATAAAATCAAAAACATGTCGCCGGAAGAGCGTCAGGCGATGAAGCT
>JAHFPI010000079.1 GCA_023266795.1 Rhodospirillales bacterium | reverse complement strand
GTTGAACATCGCCTTGACCAAATCCTGACAATCGTCAAAACTGCCCTCGACCGCAATATTAAAAACATTTGCCGCCGTCACCGTCGTCATCTGGCGGCGCTGCACTTCCGACACGCGGTTGTGCGGGTGCAGGATAAAAATATCCGCGTTCTCCCGCCCCTTGAAAGCCTCAATCGCCGCCGAGCCGGTATCGCCGGAAGTCGCGCCGACAATCGTCACCCGCTGTTTTTTGCGCGTCAGGATATAATCGAACACCTGCCCCAGAAACTGCAGCGCCACGTCCTTGAACGCCAGCGTCGGCCCGTGAAACAGCTCCAGCAGATAAAAATTCTCCTCCAGCTTGTGCAGCGGCGCGATCTCGGGATGGGTAAAATTTTTATAGGCGCTCTTGAGCAGCTTAATGAGATCGGCAGACGGAATATCCTCGCCGACAAACGGCAGGATGACGCGCCACGCCACTTCCAGATAGTGCTGGTGCGCCATATTCCCCATCTCTCCCGATGGTATTTTCGGGCAGGCTTCCGGCACATACAGCCCGCCGTCCTCTGCCAGCCCCGCCAGCGTCGTCTCCGCAAAACCCAATCGCGGCGCCTTTCCCCGTGTGCTGATGTAACCGACCACGCTCTGTCCTCACGCCGCTGGGGGTTGCCGGTAACGGATAAAAAAGATGACCTGCGAGATCAGCGCCATCAGGTACCAGAAAACCGCATATTGCAGATGGTCGTTGCGGATGTTGGAGTCCACCTTGCCGCCCGCCGGATAGACGCCCTGCTCCCGCGCCGCGATGACGACGATAACGGGCACGGGAGTCGCCAACTGCGCGGCGGCGGCCATCGCGTTGACATCCGGCCAGTACCAGTCGTTTTTCTGCGGGTTGTTCGGCGGCGTGAAATAACCGGGATGCGCCTGCTGGATGATTCCCTCGATCTGGATCGTGCCCTGCGGGCGGACAGCTTTCGGCATCAGCTCGTCAGAAATCCAGCCGCGATTGACCATCACGATCCCGCCGGACAGCCGCTGAAACGGCACCAGCATGTGATAACCGTTCACCCCATCCAGCGTGCGCGGCTTGACCAGAAATTCATGATCGTAAAGAAAATGCCCCGTCAGCGTCACGCGGCGGTATTCCCATGCAGACGGGTTGTAGATGGTTTCCTGCATCGGCATGGGCGTCTGCTGCATCCGGGTGGCAATCTGCGCCAGCAGGGCGGTTTTCCATTCCAGCCGCTGCACCTGCCACGTTCCCAGCCCGATCAGCACCGTAAACATCAACAGTGACAACAACATAGCCGACAACGGGGGCTGGAACTTCTTCTGCATGTTTCAATCATAAAATCTTTATCCAAAAAGGCATAGATTTCATTTGCCCGCATTTACAGAATTTGCTAATTTCCCTTATTAATCAAAGGAGCCGCCATGCCCGTCAAACGCCCTCTCACCGCCGGTGAAGTCAAGCTTGCCCAAGAGGTCTTCGGAAATTCTATCGATTATACGACGGTAAAAATCCATGATCGCCCCTTTGCACCCTTCCACCAGAGAAATGTGGCCATGACGCCTAATGGCCAGATGTACATGAATGGATGCTACAGCGATGATTATTCCCGGACGGATAGTCAAGGACGCAGCCTGTTCATCCACGAAATGACCCACGTCTGGCAATACCAGAATAAAATCTTTAATGTCCTCGGCACCGGCATTGAGCTTACCCTGAAACACAAATTCAATTACAACGCAGCCTATGCGTTCCAACTTGAAGCCGGCAAGGATCTTGTCGATTACGGGATGGAGCAGCAGGCCGCCATCGTGCAGGAATATTTCCTCGTCAAGCACGAAGGCCTCGGCACTTATGTCAGGCACTGCCAGAACACCGGCACCACCGCCGAAAAGATCGCGCTCTACGAAAAAGTGCTGGAAAAATTCCTGAAAGACCCGCTCTACGCGAAAAATGACAAGACGCCGCCGCTTTTCAAATACACCCCGCCGCAACCATAAACGTCAGCCACAGGAGATACCCATGACCATTACACGCCCCCTCACCGCCGGTGAAATCAGCATTGCCCAGAGCGTTTTCGGCAATTCCATTAATTACGACGCCGTGCGGGTGCATAGCGGGCGCCTTTTCGGCTCCATGCACAAAGAAAATTTCGCAAAGACGACCCTCAGCCAGATTTTCATGCATAACCTGTATCATGATGATTTCTCGAAAGCCCACCTTGGTATGCAGGAGCTGTTCATCCACGAGATGGCGCATGTCTGGCAATACCAGCAGAAAGCTTACAATCCCCGGCTGATCGATCTCCGGAATGCGCTTAAATATACGCAAGATGCCTACCAGTACGCATTGTCCGACAAGAAAGATCTCATCGAATACGGCACGGAACAGCAGGCCTCCATCATCGCACGCTATTTTTTATTGCAACGCCAGAACAATCCTGCGGACAAAAAAGAAATCGCCCTCTTTAAAAAGGTGCTGGGGAACTTCCTGAAAGACCCGACCTATGCGAAAAACGCCATGTTCGCGCAACTGCTTAAAAAAATCGCTCCGCCCCAACCCTAGGAGCGGTGCCGGTATTCGAGCAGGATGATAAAGGCTTTTACCGTCGGCAAAATGACGGCGATCATGCCGAGCCCGACAGTTCCCCACAGCAGCGCATGCACCCATAGCGGCGGCGCGACAAAGTGTTCAAACACCAGAGCCATCGGGACGATGGACGCCCCCAGCAGGAAAATCAGGAAAACCGCCGCGCCGTCGCCAACATCGTTCTGGCCGAGCTTGGCATGACATTCGGCGCATTCCTCGACCACGCTCACCGACCACGGCCTGAAAAGACGACCCCGCCGGCACACGGGACAGCGGGGCTTGAAGGAGAAGACCAGATCGGAGAAAAGGCTCAACTGTTTCCCCACCAGTAAACGGCGGTAAAGAGAAACAGCCACACAACGTCAACGAAATGCCAGTACCACGCCGCCGCTTCGAAACCGAAATGGCTCTGCGGGGTGAAATGCCCCTTCATAGCGCGGAACAGGCAGACAGTCAGGAAGATACTGCCGACGATGACGTGAAAGCCGTGAAAGCCGGTCGCCATGTAAAAGGCCGAGGAGTAAATGCCGTCCTTGAAATGGAAGGTCGCATGGAAATACTCATAGGCCTGAAAGCAGGTGAAAGCGATGCCGAGCGCAACGGTGATCGCCAGCGCCTTGACTGATTCCGCCTGCTTGCCCTCGAGAATAGCATGGTGCGCCCAAGTAACGGTGCAGCCGGAAAGCAGCAGGATCATCGTCATCAGGAACGGCAGCTCGAAGGGATGGATGGCCTCGATGCCTTTCGGCGGCCAGACAAAGCCGATGGCTTCCTTGGGAAAAATGCTGGAATTGAAAAATGCCCAGAAAAACGCGACGAAGAACATCACTTCCGACGAGATGAACAGCGCCATGCCGTAGCGCAGGCCGGTTCTGGTCGCCGTTGAATGGGCTTTTTCAACCACTGCCTCATGGATGACATCGCGCCACCACACCCACATGATCGCCAGCACACCCAAAGCGCCCAGCAGAAGCGCCTTCGCGCCGACATGAAAACCCTGCCACTCCGCATTATGCATGAACATGACCGTGCCGATCGCCAGCAGCCCCGCCGCGCAGGCGGCCAGAAAAGGCCACACGCTCGCATGCGGCACATGGAAAGGATGATGTTTGCCGCTTTTCAGATCATAGGCAGAGTTACTGGACATGTTATTTGCTCTTGGTTGTGTTGACATGCGAGGACGTACCGCCCTCATTATAGAATTTTTCGAGCGCTTTCTCCAGCGCCGGAGAGTCCTTGCGGAAGAAAGTATAGGAGAGGGTTATTGTTTCAAGGTCTCTCAGCTCCCAGTCATCCATAATCTTGGGGTCAATAAAGAAAGTGACCGGCATATGCACCTTCTGACCCGGCTGCAGGATTTGCTCCGTGAAGCAAAAACACTGGGTTTTATTGAAATATTTTCCGGCTTTGAGCGGAGTCACGTTGTAAATCGCCATGCCAGCTATGGGTTCTTTTCCCCTGTTTTCTGCAAAATAGGAAATAATCGCATCCGCCCCGACTTTGACCTTCACCTGCCGCACATCCGGTCTGAACGTCCAGGGCATATGGGGATCGATATCGGCGTTGAACTGCACGGTTATTTCGCGGTCATAAACCTGCGCGGTGTTTTTCTCTGCCCGCTGCGTCGTACCGCCCCAGCCTGTCACCCGGCAAATGGAGCGGTAAAGCGGCACGGAAGCGAAGGACAGCGCGATCATGACAAAAACAACCCCCAGAACGACGCCCAGAACTTTTCTGTTCTTCTGCTGAAGATCAGCCACGGCGCTTAAGACCCCTTCATGCGGATAATGCTGACAAAAAAGACCGTCGCGACGAAGGCCAACAATGCCAGAAGAACCGCGTAATTCTTTTTCCTTTGTTTGTCGTGCAGAGGGCTACGTGACATTTTAACCTGCCTTGTCCAGAATCATCAGGGCGAATAAACCGAAGAGATAAAAGATCGAATAGCCGAACATAACCTTCGCGGATTTGAACGTCGCATCCTGCCAAACCTTAAAAGCCTTCAGGATAAAAAACCCATGCAGCACCACGGCTCCCGCCAGATACGCCGCGCCGGCAATATGCACGAAATAGGGCGCCAGCACAAACGGCGTCAGAATCAGGCTGTAAAGAACTATCTGCCGTTTAGTCGCGCGTTCTCCCGCCACCACCGGCAGCATCGGGATGCCCGCTTTTTTGTAATCCTCGTTTTTATAAAGCGCCAGCGACCAGAAATGCGGCGGCGTCCAGAAAAAAATAAGCGAGAACAGCAAAACAGATTCAACCGATACCGTGCCCGTGACCGCCGCCCAGCCGATCATCGGCGGAAAAGCGCCCGCCGCGCCGCCGATCACGATATTCTGCGGCGTGCGGCGCTTGAGCCAGATGGTATAGACGAACACATAAAAGAAGGACGCAAACCCCAGCAGCGCCGCCGCCGTCCAGTTGAGCGCCAGACCCATCAGCCCGACCGACAGGATGGTCAGTACGACGCCGAAAGCCAGCGCCTCGGCAGGCGCGACGCGCCCCTGCGGCAACGGACGCAATCGGGTGCGGCTCATCACCGCATCGATATCGCGCTCGTACCACATATTGATAGCCCCTGCCGCGCCGGCACCGATCGCGATGCACAACACCGCCACCAACGCCAGAAAAGGATGCAGATGCCCGGGAGCCAGCACAACGCCGGCAAAACCGGTGAACACCACCAGCGTCATCACGCGCGGCTTCAGCAGCTCGAAAAAATCTGAGACGCCGGCGTTTGTTAAAGCGCCTGCGTCAGGCGATGTTGCGTAGGTTGTCGTCATTTCACAATCGGCTGAATCTCGAACTGGTGGAACGGCGGCGGTGAGGATACCGTCCACTCCAGTGTTGTGGCTCCCGGACCCCAGTAATTTGCGCCGACTTTTTTACCTGCCACCAGCGTATAAATGGCGATACAGATAAAGAACAGCGTCGATGCGCCGACCATGTAAGCGCCGTAAGAGGAAATCTGGTTCCAGTGCGCGAAGGCATCCGGATAGTCGGGAAGGCGCCGCGGCATGCCCTGCAGCCCGAGGAAATGCTGCGGGAAGAACGTCAGGTTCACGCCGATAAAGGTCGTATAGAAGTGCAGCTGCCCCGCCCACTCCGGATACTGGCGGCCTGACATCTTGCCGATCCAGTAATACCAGCCGGCAAAAATCGCAAAGACCGCCCCCAATGACAGCACATA
The DNA here is from genome assembly GCA_023266795.1 of Rhodospirillales bacterium. Taxonomy (GTDB): domain Bacteria; phylum Pseudomonadota; class Alphaproteobacteria; order Micavibrionales; family UBA2020; genus PALSA-926. The sequence continues at coordinate 2,572 of JAHFPI010000079.1, read as the reverse complement.
ATGGAAGTGCGCGATCACGTAGTAGGTGTCGTGCAGGGCGATATCCATGCTGGCATTGGCCAGCACAACGCCCGTCACACCGCCCAGCGTAAAGAGGAAGATGAACCCGACCGCCCAGAGCATCGGCGTTTTGAAGTCAATCGACCCGCCCCACATGGTGGCTATCCACGAGAAAACCTTGATCCCGGTCGGCACGGCGATAATCAGGGTCGCCGCCGTGAAATAGGCGCGCGTATCAACGCCCATGCCGACCGTATACATGTGGTGCGCCCAGACGATAAAGCCGACAAAGCCGATCGACACCATGGCATAGGCCATGCCGAGGTAGCCGAAAATCGGTTTTTTCGAGAAGGTGGAAACCACCTGGCTGATAATGCCGAACGCCGGCAGAATCATGATGTACACCTCCGGATGGCCGAAGAACCAGAACAGGTGCTGGAACAGCAGCGGGTCGCCGCCGCCTTCAGGCTTGAAAAAGGCCGTGCCGAAATTGCGGTCGGTCAGCAGCATGGTGATCGCGCCGCCGAGCACCGGCAGCGACAATACCAGCAGGAACGCCGTCACCAGCATCCCCCAGATGAACAGCGGCATTTTGTGCAGCGTCATGCCGGGAGCGCGCATGTTGAAAATGGTGGTGATGAAGTTGGCCGCCCCCAGAATGGAGGAAGCCCCCGCGAGGTGCAGGGAGAAGATCGCCATATCAACCGAAGCGCCCGGTTGTCCGGAAATGCCGGACAGCGGCGGATAAACCGTCCAGCCCGTCCCGGCCCCCTCGCCCACTAGCGCCGAACCGCCCAGCAGCAGGAACGACGGCACCAGCAGCCAGAAGCTCAGGTTATTCATGCGCGGAAACGCCATGTCCGGCGCGCCGATCATCAGCGGGATAAACCAGTTGCCGAACCCGCCGATCAGGGCGGGCATGACAACAAAGAACACCATGATGAGGCCATGCGCCGTGACCAGCACGTTCCACTGCTGTCCGTCCTTGATATATTGCAGGCCGGGATGCGCCAGTTCGGCCCGCATCATCATGGAGGCCGCGCCGCCGACCAGCCCCGCGAAAACCGCGAAGATCAGGTAGAGCGTACCAATATCCTTGTGGTTGGTGGAGCAAAACCAGCGGGCAAAAAATCCGGGCTTGTGATCGTGCCCATCATCATGGTGATCGGCTGAATGATGGCTGCCTGACATTATTTCTCTCCTGTTTTTTTATTCTTGCTTTGAACGGGCGCGGCAGCCGCATCGCCGGGCATCTTGCCGCCTTGTTTGTGAACCCATTCGGCAAAGGCCTGTTTGGATACGGCATGAATTTCAATCGGCATATAGGCGTGGCCCTGACCGCAGAGCTGCGAGCACTGGCCGTAGAATTCGCCTTCCTTGTCGATCCGCACCCAGGTCTCGTTCAGCCGGCCGGGAACCGCATCGAGCTTAACGCCGAAAGCCGGAATGGCCCACGAGTGGATCACATCCGTCGCCGTCGTCAGGATTTTTATATTGGTGTCGATAGGCAGCACCACCGGATTGTCGGTGGCGAGCAGGCGCGGCTGGCCCGGCTTCAGGTCCTTGTCCTGCACAAGATTGCTGGTGAAACTGATGCCGCCGTTATCGGGGTATTCGTAGCTCCAGTACCACTGGCTGCCGATAGCCTTCAGCGTCATCTCCGCTTCGGTGGTTTTGTCGACGTAGTAGAGCATCTTCATCGAGGGAACGACGATCACCACCAGAATGAGCACCGGAATGAGCGTCCACACCACTTCGAGCAGGGTGTTGTGGGTGGTTTTGGACGGGACCGGATTGCTTTTTGAATTGAAGCGGACAATTACGATCAGCAGCAGCGCAAAAACAAAAAGCGTGATCCCCACGATGATCGGCAGCAGCAGGCTGTCGTGAAAGTAAGCCATCTTCTCTTTCATCGGCGATGCGCCCGCTTGCAGGCCAATCCCGCCGGGTTCAGGCTGACCTAATGTCGCGAAGGCCGGTACAGCCGTCAGCGCCACGGTCAGAAACGCGGAAACGTAGCTGGAAATTTTCCAGAAATTCAGTGTCTTTTTCATTTTTATATCCGCTCGATGGGAAAGTTTTGGAAGATTTAAGATGCTTCAAAGAGTTATAACATCTTGATAGAGACTAGTTAAGTCCCGTTCACTAAAAAAATATATTACATATATATGAATCGGTTCCGTTCTCTCCGGACGAGTTAGACAGCTAGGCTGTCTCTGTCACGCGTCTTCTCTTTAAACTTAGAACTTAAGGTTGGGGCGGCATCTTCATGGGTTTGGGCGAAGGAAGGGAGCGGCGCAGGCCTGAGGAGAAATCTGTCTCCTGAAGAAAAAGTTGAGCCTGCTGTTCTGCTGCCTGTTCCTGATCTTCTCTTTATTCCTTCTTTGCAGCAGCATCCCAGGCAGCGTACCATGCCGGTTCAAAGGTCGTGCGGTGCGTCAGGCGCGCTGCCTCTTTTTTCTGTGCTTCCGAGAGGGGGCGACCAACCTCTGTCATGTGCTTTTTCTCTCAATAAAAAAAGGCTCTTAAACAACCACTATGAAGGTAGTGTAACATATTTTAAATGATTATG
>JAHFPI010000078.1:1807-8355 GCA_023266795.1 Rhodospirillales bacterium | reverse complement strand
AAAGCCAAGGGCGGATCGTGGAGCGCGGACAGCCTCAACGAATTCCTGTGGGCGCCGCAAAAGTTCGTCGTCGGCACCAAGATGACCTTCGCCGGTCTGAAGAAACCCGAAGACCGCGCCGCGCTGATCAAATGGCTTGAGACGCATAAGTAGTTCCGGTGTTCGATCTCTTTTTCAGCAGCATTCAGGCCTATAACCAGATAGGCATGTTTCTGGGCGCGCTGATATGCCTTGGCATCGGCGGCCTCCTTCTCGGTGTCACCCTGTACAGGCGAATGCACTCTATCCGCGCTTCCGGCACCATCATAGGCGTCATCGGCGATAAAGCCATGTTCACGCCCGTTTACCGCTATACTCTGCCCGACGGCCAGACGCATGAGGCAAAATCGGACACCAGCTCCGGCTGGGTGCGCGGCAAGGAAACGGGGCGTACCGTCCCTCTCATGATTTCCATTCACAACCCCAACGAAGTGCAGGAGGCCAACAGTTATCTGGGAGAAATCATCGGCATCGTCTTTATCGTGCCCGGACTCGCGCTCGGTTATTTCGCCGTCACCGCTTTCCCCGTCACGCCGATGACCTGGGTCATGGCTGCGGGCATGGTCTTCTACTGCGCCGAACGCCTGCACAGAATTATTATCCCGAAAGGCCAGCGCCTCTCCCTCGAGGAATGGCGCAAGCAGCGCGGCATGGACCGTCACATCCCCGTCGACCTCACGCAGGTCAGGCCGATCGAGGAGGTCCTTTCAGCGCCGGACGCCCGGCAAACGCGTCTGCAACAACAGCAAAGAAACAGGAAAATTGCGCCGGTCGTCGGAATTATTGCCGTTCTTCTGGTCGGCATCGGCATTTGGCAGGGTATCAAGATCGCCCGTCTGGAATCAACGGGCCTGCGCGCCGAAGGCAAGGTCGTCCACATGAATGAAGTATACAGCTCCGGCGACCATGGCGGCCACTACACTTATTACGCGATCGTGCGGTATAAAACGGCGGATAACGTTTCCGTGAAATTCAAGGACAGCGTCGGCAGCAACCCGCCCAGCCATCACGAAGGCGACATCGTGACCGTCCTCTATCTTGCAGGCAGCCCGCAAAAAGACGCCATCATCGACCGTGGTATCTGGAACTGGGCAGCACCCGCCGCCCTGCTCCTGTTCGCGGTTCTTCTGGGATGGGTTGTTTCTGCTATGTGGCGGACGGATAAAGAAGCAGAAAAGGTCTAGCCGTTCTCCAGCTCGGTATCCCAATAGAGATAGTCGTTCCAGCTTTCATGCAAAAAATTAGGCGGATATGCCCGCCCGTTGACCTGCAGTTGGAGATTGGTCGGCTGGAAGGGCCGCCGGAGCGGGAACATCCTGCATTCTGCGGGCAGGTAATTGCCCTTCAGCAGGTTGCACTCCTGACAGGCGGTGAGGATATTTTCCCATGTGGTCGTGCCGCCGCGTGATTTGGGAACAAGATGATCGAAAGTCAGCTCATGTGTCCGGTGCTTCTCGCCGCAATACTGGCATGTCCATTTGTCGCGCAGAAAAACGTTAAATCGCGTGAAGGCAGGCCGCGCTTTGGGCTGTACGTATTCCTTGAGAGCAATGACGCTCGGCACCCGCATCTGGAAGCTCGGGGAATGGATCACGGCGTCATATTCCGACACGATATTGACGCGATCGAGGAATACAGCTTTGACGGCTTCCTGCCATGACCACAATGAGAGGGGAAAATAACTTAAAGGTCTATAGTCCGCATTCAGAACTAAAGTTGGACAGCTATCAAGGTGAGCGTACACGAGGAACTTACCCCTTTCTCCATATGCCACGCCGCCAGCGGATCGAATCTAACCCACACCCTAATTATACCACAAAACCGACATATTGCTTGGACAAAAGAGGACAACCCGTTGTATTCACAATGGATTTAAAGAATTACATTAAGAAATTCGTGCGGGCTTATAGCTTATTTTTCAAAGGCTTCTTTGATAAATGCAATGCCCCGCTTGAGGCCGAATGTGTCGATTCCATGCCCTAAACCGGGGCGCAAAATAGTTTCCACATCAAATCCGGCGGCTGTAAAACCGTCCTGCACCGCTTTCAGATTCCACGGCGGAACAATTTCGTCTGCATCGCCGTGAATCGCCAGCACCGGCGGTTTAACGATGCCCGGCGCTTTCAGCCCCTCACCATCCACCAGCAATCCGGAATAGCTGATAATACCCGCGCAGGCTTTTTTGCGGCGGGGCATGGTATACATTGCCATCATGCCCCCCTGCGAAAATCCCGCCACGACAAGGCGGTTTTCCCCGATGCCCCATTGCTGCAACTGCTCATCAATATAGGCATTGAGGTCAGCGGTTGCCTTTTCAGCATGTTTTTCGCGCTCGAAAGCTTTTCCGTCAATCTCGCGGATGGAAAACCACTGATACCCCACCGGATAAGCCTCACAAACCTCCGGCGCATTGGGAGACAGGAAGACTGCATCCGGCAGCTCATCCCCCCACTCATCCCCGATCGAGAGCAAATCCGCGCCGTTGGCGCCGTAGCCGTGCAGAAAAATCACCATCTGCTTTGCCTTGCCGGAACGCGGCGGCAGGAACGGCCCTTCAAGTTTCCGGAGCGATTCCATCAAAATACCTCTTTTTATTCGATTACCCGCTGGTTATACTACAGGCAGGATATTAAAAAGGAACAAAATTCATGGATCATGTATTCCTCATTGCAGCGCTGGTTTGCGTAGCCTGTGTCGTTTTCTCCCTGTTCGGCGGGCTCATCGCCATGGCCAAGGGCACGAAGAAGGACAACGAGAACAGCAATAAAATGATGCGGCTGCGCGTTTTATTCCAGGGACTCGCAATTGTATTTCTTTTTATGGCCTATCTGGCGAAAAGCTAAGACTATCCCCGCCGTCTTCATATTTTATTCATAATTGACGTGGTATATTATGTAATAAAATAAGGGCGGGTCATTCATGCCAAAAAACAAGTGCGGCCTTACCAAAGAGCAACGTGAAAAATTTCTCCATGATCATGGCTTTCAGCGCGCGCGTCAGGGAAAAGGCAGCCATGAGGAATGGGAGCATCCAGAACTCAAGCTTCTGGCCCGGTCACACGGAATTACGCCGCCCGCCAACCTGCTTTCGAATGTCGGGCAAAACCCGTGGGAAACGACTTTAAGCGGTGATCCGGCTAGCGGCACATGGCGCGCTATCGTCAAGCACGCCGAATGGTGCCGGAAAACCGTCGAGCAGATCAAGGCCGGCTCGGAACACGACAGGGAGCGCTGCGAAATCGCCCGCCAGTTCCGCGAAGCCGTGAACGGATTCAGAAAACGGAAAAAGGCCCTCAGGCGCAGCCTCAAAACAGGCCAGCCCGTCGAAACCCCGAAAACATCCGAAACCTATCAGGAGATACAATGGCTGAAAGCGAAGAGAAATCAGATCTCCACGCATCCCCTCTGATGTGATAAGCTGCCTCCATGAAAATACTTTTCATCACCTCCACCCGTCTGGGCGATGGCGTGCTGTCCACGGGCGCGCTGGATTATTTTATCAGGAAATATCCTGAAGCGGAGATTACTGTCGCCTGTGGCCCGCTGGTCGCCGGAATTTTCGGGCAGGCGCCCCGCGTCACCCGCGTCATCGCGCTCAAAAAAGAATATTATGCCCTGCACTGGTATAAGCTATGGCTTGAAACCATCGGCACCGAATGGGATGTCGTCGTCGATCTCCGCAACAGCCTGATGTCCCGCCTGATCCGCGCCAAGAAAAGTTACATCTGGGGTCGGCAGGACAAACAGAAGCACAAGGTAGAACAGATCGCCGCCGTGATCGACGCAGCGCCGCCCCCTGCCCCGACGCTGTGGTTCAACAATGACGCGCTGGCAAAAGCGGAAGCCCTTGTTCCAAAGGGCGGCCCCGTACTGGCCATCGGCCCCGCCGCCAACTGGCCGGGCAAGACGTGGCCTGCGGAGAATTTTATCGAACTCATCAACAGGCTGACAGCGGCGGATTCAATCCTCCCCGCCGCGCGGGTGGCGGTCTTTGCCGCGCCCGGAGAGGAGACCACGGCTTATAAAGTCCTCAACGCCATTCCGGCGGAGCGGCGCATCGATGTGATCGCCAAGGCATCGCCGGTAATCGCTGCCGCCGCTATTCAAAAATGCGCTTTATATATCGGGAATGATTCCGGCCTGATGCACTGTGCGGCAGCGGTCGGCACGCCGACGCTCGGCCTCTTCGGTCCCAGTTGGCCGCAGCTCTACCGCCCGTGGGGGGAACATTGCGCCTTTGTCTCCACGCCGGAAACCTACGACCAGCTGACAAGCTATCCCGGCTACGATCAGGCCACTGTCACGGGCAGCCTCATGGCCTCACTAACAGTAACAGCCGCCTGTGCGGCAGCCGTTGAACTGTGGAAAAGAATTCCGAAGATATGATTTATTTATTCAGCGTGGCGTAGTCGCCGTTTATCTTGTCGATGGCCTGCTGTTCCTTGACAACCGCTGCTTCGCCGATCAGGCCGGTTTTCCGGTACTGCTGGGTTTCAACGTAGGTCTTGCTGGATTTTGCAGCCGTCTGGTAACGCACGAACCGGACGCGCTCCCATCCCTTGGAGCGCATGCAGCTTTCATAGTCATGAAAATCCGTATGCGCCACTTTTTTGTCGCCGTAGCGCGTGGGCGTATCGTAATAAGCCAGATCGCCCGAGGCTTTCAGGGCGCGGTGGTATTCGCTGTGCGTATCGGGCGGCGTTGACTCGCGCAGGGCGTCCAGCTCCACCAGCTCATCCACTTCGCGGACGCAGGTGGCGATATTTTCATCCAGCGTCTGCTGCGCCTTCGGCCCCGTCATGTAGAGCGCCGAATTATCCTCGACGCGCTGCCAGTACGCCTGCCCCAGCGGCGGCAAAGGAGAGCACGCCGCCATTGCGACAATTCCGCCAACCGCAAACATCGAAGCCATCCTGAATTTCATCGAAACACCACCCCTTATGCGAAAACGTATACGACCTTAATAAAGGTAGACCATTTCAGCACAAAAAAAAACAGTCTTCGCTCAGCGGGGCTGCATCCACCATGTTTCCTGAACAATTCCATAAACTGGAACAGCCTCAGGACGCCGGATATCCGTTGAATAAGCCACCAGATCCCGCCCCAGATAAGACATCGGGATCATGTAATAGCCCCACATAATCGCCCGGTCCAGCGCCCGCGCCCGCGCCACAAGCGCCTGCCGGTCCGTCGCGCGGGCAATGCCGTTGCACAGGGCGTCCACAGCCGGGCTTTCTATGCCGGCATAGTTGCGGGCGCCTTTGTTCCGCGCCGCCGCCGTTCCCCAATAATTGAGCTGCTCGCTGCCGGGAGACAGGGAATTGGTCCAGCGGTGCATAACCATATCGTAGTCATAAGCATCCAGCCGACCGGTGAACTGCGCTGAATCAACCGTCCTGACCCGCGCCGCAATGCCGATTTTTTTGAGAGCGCGCGCAAACTCCAGCGCGATTTTTTCATCGCCCGGGTCGTTGAGCAGGATTTCAAAGTTGAACGGCGCGCCGGTTTCCTGATTGACGAGCTCCTGATCCTCGTAAACCCATCCGGCTTCCTTCAGCAGCTTCATGGCCTTTCGCTGGTTGGCGCGCATATCGGCGGAAGGCGGCTGCCACGCAGAGCCGAAGACCTCCGGCGGCAGCTGATCCCTGAATTTTCCCAGTTGCGCCAGCTCCTCGCCCTGCGGCTTTCCCGTGGCGGCGAGCTCGGAGTTGGGATAGATGCTGGAAATCCGCCGGAACGCGCCGAAAAACAGGTTTTTGTTGATCCAGTCGAAATTGAACATCAGGCCCAGCGCCTCGCGCACGCGCCGGTCCTGAAACAGCGGGCGGCGGGTGTTGAAAATAATGGCATGGAGCCATTCGGGGCGGTGATGCCGGATTTCCTCCTTGATGACCCGGCCGGTTTTGAGCGCCCTGAAGTCATAGGCCGTCAACCATTTGTGGATATTGTATTCATGACGCAGGTTATAATCCCCCGCCTTGAACGCCTCCAGCGCAATGTCATCGTCGCGGTAATAGGAGAAAGTGACGGTGTCGAAATTATAATGCCCGACGTTGACCGGCAGGTCTTTTGCCCAGTAATCTTTCACGCGCTCGTAAACAATCCTGCGCCCCGGCTCGACGGATTTGATTTTGTACGGGCCGCTGCCCAGCGGCGGCTCCAGCGTCGTCCTGCTGATGTCGTGTGTTTCCCAATAATGTTTGGGCAATACCGGCATGATGGCGAGGATCAGCGCCGACTCGCGGTCATAGCCATCCCCGAAGGTGAATTTAATATCATGGTCGGAAATTATTTTTACCGCTGTGATAAGCCCGTATACCCGCCGCCGCACCGGATGCCCGTATTGACGGAACATTTCGTAGCTGAATTTGACATCCTCCGCCGTCATCGGCACGCCGTCGTGAAACCGCGCGTTTTTGCGCAGGTGAAAAACAATCCATGACCGGTCGGGCGCAATATCAATGCTATCCGCCACAAGGCCGTAGAGCGTGAACGGCTCGTTCCACGCCC
>JAHFPI010000078.1:1118-1797 GCA_023266795.1 Rhodospirillales bacterium | reverse complement strand
CACGCCCGCTGCATCAGCTTGTCGTTGAGCAGCTCCAGCCCTTCGGCGTTATTGCCGAGGATGATGTGGTTGTTGAGGTTGTCGAAGGAGCCGCTTTTGGAGGTTTTCAGCGCGCCGCCTTTGGGCGCTGCCGGGTTGACGTAGTCGAAATATTTATAATCCGCCGGATAACGCGGCTGCCCGTGCATCGCCAGCGCATAACTGTGGTCCGCATAAGCCGTGGAGGGAAAAAGGAGCAGCAGCGCGAAAATCCAGCGAATGGTCATACCGCCTTTTTTTCCTTGAGCAGTTGCGCGAGGCTTCTTTGCGGGCGGGCGCCGACCTGCGCGATGATTTCCGCCGCCGCGATGGAGCCGATGCGACCGCATTCCGCCAGGGTCTTTTTCCGTGTGTAGCCATAGAGAAACCCCGCCGCATACAAATCCCCCGCGCCGGTGGTATCCACGACATTTGCCACGGGTTCGGCTTTCACTTCGATAGTCTCGTGCCTGCCGATGATCACCGAGCCCTTGTCGCTGCGGGTGACGACGGCCAGATCGCAGTTCGGCAAAATCTGTGAGAAATCCTCCACGCGGTGCAGCGACGTGATTTCCTGCTCGTTGGCGAACAGGATGTCCACATGGTCTTTAATCAATTCCATGAAATCGTCGCGGTGGCGCTCGATGCAGAACGGATCGGA
>JAHFPI010000078.1:0-1108 GCA_023266795.1 Rhodospirillales bacterium | reverse complement strand
CAGCGCGACTTTGCGTCCGGCGGAATGGGCAATCCCCGCCGCCTGACGGAAGGCCTGCTTGGCGTGCTCCTGATCGAACAGGTAGCCTTCCAGATACGTCACCTGCGCGCCACGGATCAGCTCCGCGTCGAGGTCTTCGGACGTCAGCTGGACGCAGGCGCCGAGATAGGTGTTCATCGTCCGCTGCGCGTCCGGCGTGATCAGCACCATGCACCGCGCCGTCGCCACGCCTCCCACCAGCGGCGGCGTATCGAAAACAACGCCCGTGGAGCGGATGTCATGGCGGAACACGCTGCCCAGCTGGTCGTCGGCCACCTTGCCGATGAATCCGGCTTTGCTGCCGAGGGAAGCCAGCGCGGCGATGGTATTGGCCGCCGAACCGCCCGAGACTTCCACCGCCGGCCCCATTTTGCCGTAAAGGGCTTCGGAGCGCACGGCATCGACCAGCGTCATGGTGCCTTTATGGATGCCGTTATCGCGCAGGAAATCGTCCCCGGTTCTGGATAAAACATCCACAATCGCGTTACCGATGCCGACAACATCTAAATTGTCTTTACCCATCCGGAAAAACCTTCTATTTTACCGGATAACAATGGCACAAAAACGCAAACCAGACCAGACCAAACTCATCCTCAATGCCGCGCTGGATATGGCCGGAAAATCGGGCTGGAGCAGCCTGACCATCCCCGCCGTCGCCAAAAAAGCCCGGCTGAAGCCGCAGACGGTCGCGGCGCTTTTTCCCGACAAATGGGCGCTATTGCAGGGCGTCCTCAAAAATCTCGATGACGACACCACCCGCGACATAAAATCCCGCCTGAGCGACAGCTGGCGGGATAACCTGTTCGAGATCATGATGACCCGCGTCGACCTCGCCGCCCCGCACAAAAAAGCCTTCGCCTCCCTCCCCGCCGCCTTCAGGGACGAACCGAAAGTCCTCCCCCGCTTCGCCCGCAGCTTCTGGCGCACGATGGCGCACATGCTGAAAACTGCGCAGGTGCCGGACAGTATTTTCCAGCCCGCCTATGTCGCGGTATTCGGCGTTTTGTACCTGAGCATCATCGACACCTTCCTCAAAGACACCACCCCCGACCACGCCAAAACCATGGCC
>JAHFPI010000077.1:7497-8500 GCA_023266795.1 Rhodospirillales bacterium | reverse complement strand
GATTGTGTCTTTGAACAGTATGGTATCCATCGGCACCGCAGGTGGTTCCTGCAATATGGGTTTCACCATAACAGACCCATTTGCCACGGTCACTCCCGCTTCTGATGCACAGTCTCTCTGGATCGCCCCGCCCGCTATCACCACCAGCTACCCGGTTAGCGGCACCTTCTATGTGACGGGACTGACGCAAGGTAGCAACACCTTCACCGCGCAGTACAAAGCCACCGCCCAGTCATGTACCTTCTCGAACAGGAACATGGTTGTTACAGCGCCGTAAGCGACACGATGCGCTGTTAAAGGCCGGGAATGATATTACCTGCGAGAATAACTTCCTTGACAACAGACCCTGCCCGGCTCAGTAACGAAACTGCAATAGTTTGTCGTTTTTTCTGAATTTAGCTCGGCGACCGCCCTGGTGAAGCGCCCGCAAAAATACAAAATATTTACTTTAATTAATCAGTAAAATCAAAATTTTACACCATTAAAATGGTTAACTAGCAGAAAATTTGACCTTTAGGGCCGTTATCGATAGACTACATTCATGTCATTGACTCATTCGCGCAACGGATAAACACACCGGAAACTAATGAAAACAAGAAATCTTATAATAGCAGGCATAATCGGAACAGTATTACTGGGCGCTTTTGCCTACGTGAAATGGCGTCAGAACATTTATGTAATGACCGGCGCGGGGACAGAAACAAAAAAAGGCGTTGTGTACGAACTCCCGCGCACGAATGACACCATGGACTCTTTTGACAAGAAGCAGTTTGAGATTAAAGACCCTCATCAGAAACGCGCCCTGACGTATTATTGGATGGAGCCGGATCAATCTCAGCCCCCCGGCCAGAAATTCCCGCTGGTGATGATTCTGCACGACAATTCAGGACATGCCTATGCGGCGCAATACCTGAAGACTCCGGAGATGAAACGGGATTTCCCTGCCTTCATTTTTGTGCCGGTGACGCCGCTAAGCAAGGCCTGGGCTGTTCCTGATAAAATC
>JAHFPI010000077.1:0-7487 GCA_023266795.1 Rhodospirillales bacterium | reverse complement strand
AAAATCAATGGCGTCAAAGCGAAAGAGCCATCTATATTCGCAGACCGCCAATCGCTGCCCGACACCATTCAAATAATCCAGCAACTGGTGAATAGATACCCTGTCGATCCGGCCAGAATCTATGTGGTGGGATGTGCCGATGGCGCCGCCGGAGCTTATGGCGCAGCATCACGCTATCCGGATCTTTTTGCCGCAGCAATACCGATGAGCGGCAACTGGGACATAACGGATGCTCCCCAGATGACGCGTACACCGATGTGGATTTTTCATGGTGCGAAGGATAAGGTGTATCCTGCCGCTGCTGCCCATGCGATGGCAGACAGCATCAAAAACCATGGCGGCAATGTGCGCTACACGGAATTGCCTGATATGGGCAACGACTGTGCCTCTCCGCTCCTGTATGAGAAAGAAACATGGAAGTGGCTTTTCAGCCAGAAAAAGCCCGGCTAGCGCTGCGAAGACAGAGCCTCCTCACCTTTCAAAACGGCCCATCAGCTCGGTTTGCGCCAGAATGTGGCCTTTCATGGCTTTTTCGAGATCGGCCTTGCTTGCCCCCGGTGCCAGCGGCAAGGCGTCATTCAGGGCATAGAGTTTGAAAAAATAACGGTGGGAGCCATGCCCGACGGGCGGACAGGGGCCGCCGTAGCCTGTTTCATGAGAATCGTTAATGCCCTGCAGCATGCCGCCTTCCAGACGCCCCTCTGCGGGGATAGCCGCAGGTAAGGCGCGCCTGTCGCCGGGAATGTTATAGACGACCCAATGCACCCAGGTGCCGTGAGGCGCGTCCGGATCGTCGGCGATCAGGGCAAAACTTTTCGTCTTTTCAGACACGCCGCTCCACGCGAGATCCGGTGAAATATTATCGCCGTTACAGGTATACTTCTGTGGAATAACCGCATCCTGCTTGATAGCCGCGCTTTCCAGTTTCATTTTTTCCTCCGCAAATGATCGACATGGAACAAAAGTAAAAAACATCAGGGCAAGAAAAAATCCGAACTTGATCGTCGGTTTGTTCCGCCCGGCCCGTTGTTTCAGGAGCTGCTGTTTCGCGGAAACGGCATCATGGCTGAGGCGTGCCTTTTCCTCCGCTTCTTCCTTCGCCTTAGCGCGGACTTTTCTATTAAAAACATCTTCAATCATCCGCACCACTTCCGGCCCTACCGTCGGCTTGTCTTTGGTCAGGCTCAGCGCGGTGCTGCCCTGCGCGTTTTTGATGGTGGGATCGGCGCCTTTTGCCAGCAGGGCGCGCACCATCACGGCGTTATCATTCATGGCAGCCCAGACCAGAGCGGTATTGCCGCGCTCATTTCTTGAATTAAGGTCTGCGCCGTCATCGATCAGCAGGAGCGCGATCTGCGTGTGGCGGTTGCGCGCCGCCCAGGCCAGCGCGGTATCGCCGAAGCTATCTCTCCCGTTGATATCCGCGCCCCGTTTCAGAAGGCCTCTCACCTCTTCCAGATACCCCAGCCGCGCCGCATCTATCAGCTGCTGTGTCAGGTGTGCGTCAGATTTGTCGTTCAAAGGCATGACCGTTCTTACCTGTGTTGATGAAACACAGGCATGCTATTACATTACATAAGGCTTTTCAATGGAGAATTTCAGGCGTAAAAAAAGCCCGCTGTCTGCGGGTTTTTTTATATCCTCAGTTTATACCCGACCCCCGGCTCGGTAATGATAAAACGCGGCTTCAGGGGATCATCGCCCAGCTTCTGGCGCAGGTGCTGGGTGTAAATACGCAGGTAGTGATTATTCTCCGACGAGTTCTTGCCCCAGACATCCTGTAAAAGCTGCTTGTGCGTAACAATCTTCCCCGCATATTTTACAAGAAGCGCCAAGAGCCTGAATTCTGTCGGCGTTAAATGAATTTCAACGTCATCCACTTTCACAACACGATCCTGCGCATGAAAATACAGCCCGTTGGCCTCGAATACGACAGACGCCTGCAGGACAGACTGCTGCGAGCGGCGCAGAGCCGCTTTCAGTCTGGCCAAAAGCTCTCCGGCACTGAAAGGTTTCGTCAGATAATCGTCCGCGCCCAATTCGAGGGCGGCAATTTTATCCTGCTCCTGCCCTCTGGCCGAAAGAACGATGACAGGAATGCCGCTCCACGAACGCAGGTTTTTAATAACTTCAAGGCCGTCCATATCCGGCAGCCCCAAATCCAGTATGAGGATTTCGGGAACATGCGATTTCAGAAGCACCAGACCTTCCCGCGCGGTTGCGGCAAAGCCGGGATTAAACCCGTTCGATGCCAGCACGGCCTTCAGGAACTTCCTGATTTCAGGCTCGTCCTCGATGACAAGCACGGCGATCTTCTGCTGGTCAGTCATCTGAAACCTCCGCTGGTACAGGAGGCGCGACCGGAAGGGTAAAACTGAACTTTGCACCGCCGCCAGCGGCATTTCCGGCCCAAATTCTGCCCTGATGCGCTTTTATAATGCCTTCACAGATGGAAAGCCCCAGCCCCGTGCCGCCTTTTTCTTTATGGCCGGTATAGAATTTCTGGAATATTTTTTGCTCGTCCCCCGCAGGGATGCCCGGGCCATTATCCACGACGCTGATCTCGACAGTGCCGCCCGACAGGCTGGCCAGCACTGTAATAACCGAACCGTCCTGCGTATATTTTGCCGCGTTTTCCAGCAAATTAATCAGCACCTGCTCGATGAGAAATCCATCCACATTCACAAGGGGCAGCCCCGCCGCGACCTTTGTTTCAAAGCGGTGGCTGATCGAGAATGACGGCACATGGGACAGCGCGGCGCCGATCAGCTCGTCAACAAAATAGGGCTGCCGGTTAAGCAGTATAGCGCCCGATTCAATCTTCGTGATGTCCAGCAGGTTGGAAACGATATGCTCCAGACGTTTTGCTTCCTGATTGATGGATCGCGCTAGGTCTTTCACCGTTTCACGCGGCAACTTGTCCCCATCCTGCGCGATGCTGCTGGAAGCGCCCGTGATGGAGGCCAGCGGCGTCCTGAGATCATGCGATACGGAACTGAGCAGAAGATTACGCAACTTTTCATTCTCGGCGTCAGTGCGGGATTGCCTTACGGAGCTCTCCTGCCGCCGCAGGCTGATGGCCTGGCCGGAAATCACCATGCTGGTGACCAGCATGACCAGAAGCGTCAGCCATGAAGAGCGGTTGTACATTTCAAAGGTATACAGGGGTTCAACAAAGAAAAAATTGAACGCGGCGCAGCTCAGGACGGAAAATAAAACGGACGGCCCCCTGCCGAATTTAATCGCCACAAAAACGGACACCGCCAGATAAATCATGACGACGTCTGACGCAGACAGGATGAAGTGCAGCCCCTTGGCAAGCGCGGTCGCCGCCACGGTCATGGCCATGCTTCCGAAATAAGGGATAACAGCGTTCAGTTTTGTGTTCAGCAGTCCCAAGACATAACACTCCCGTATACCGCTCGTTTGTACACCAACGCTCCTGAAAAAAGAACGTAAAAACAGCACGATAGGCAGTATCCTGCGCTTTTTTACGCCTTTTTTACAGCAAAGTGGCCTACAGAATACTGAAAGGACACCGACCATGCAAAGTTTATCCGATCAGCTGAACAGCAAGCTGGCACAGGAGCGCCCCGCCGCCCATCCCAAGAGCGCCCTTTCCGTCCTGATGCTGGGGGCGCTGGGGGTCGTTTACGGCGACATCGGCACCAGCCCCCTTTATACGCTCAAGGAGTCTTTTTCCCAGACGGGCCTTCCTGTGAGCTCTGAAAACCTGATGTGTTTCCTGTCGATGATCTTCTGGCTGCTGATGATTGTTGTGTCCGTAAAATACCTTTTGTTCATCCTGCGGGCGGATAACAGGGGCGAAGGAGGCAATCTTGCGCTGCTGGCGCTTGTACTGCGCCTGACACGTTCGCGTCCAAAACTTTTTTACCTGATGGGCGTTGCGGGCGTTTTAGGCGGGAGCCTTTTCTACGCCGATGCAGTGATTACGCCTGCCATTTCCGTCCTGTCCGCCATAGAAGGTTTGCAGGTCATTTCCCCTGCATTGGCAAGGTTTACCATCCCCACCACCATCGCCATCCTTGCCGGGCTGTTTTCGATCCAGAGATACGGCACCAGTAAAATGGGGGCGTTATTCGGCCCCGTCATGATCCTCTGGTTCGGCACGCTCGGTGTCTTTGGCATCAAGGGGATACTGGGTGCGCCTGAAATTTTACAAGCGGTCAACCCGTTATTTGCACTGAAGTTTATTGCAGCAAAGCCCCTCCTCTCGTTCGTGGCGCTGGGGGCGACGATGCTGGCTGTAACGGGTGCTGAAGCGCTTTATGCGGATATGGGGCATTTCGGGGCAAACCCTATCCGTTATGTGTGGCTTGCCATTGTCTGGCCGTGCCTGCTTCTCAACTATTTTGGTCAGGGGGCGCTGCTGTTGGTAAAGCCGGAGGCCATTGAAAATCCGTTCTATCTGCTAGCGCCGCAATCAATGTATGTTCCGTTGCTGTTCCTGTCTGCGGCAGCCACTATCATTGCTTCGCAGGCCGTTATCTCCGCCGCTTATTCCATTACGCGGCAGGCCATCCAGCTCGGCTATCTGCCGCGTATGCGCATCCTGCATACCTCCGTCAAGGAATTAGGGCAGATTTACATGCCCTTCATCAACTGGGCGCTCCTTTTCCTTGTCATCCTGATCGTGCTGATTTTCCCGTCTTCAACGGCGCTGGCTTCCGCTTACGGTCTGGCGGTGACAGGAGCCATGCTGATTACGAGCCTGATGGTGGCTGTCGTCATGCGCCTGAAATGGCGCTGGTCATGGGGGATTATCGCCCTCACCGCCGGCGTATTTATCATGCTCGACACTGTGCTGTTTTCCGCGACGGCTACCAAAATCCTGTCCGGCGGCATCATGCCCGTAGCCCTCGCCATCACTATTTTTACCGCCTTGACCACATGGAAGCACGGGCAGCAGCTTTTGAATAAGAAATTTTCAGAGCGGTCAATATCGATCGAAAAATTTATCAAGGAGATCCACCGCAACCCGCCGCTGCGCGTGCCCGGCACGGCCATTTTCATGACGCCTTACCACAATGTGGTGCCGGAAGCCCTGCTGCAAAACCTGAAGCATAATAAGATACTGCATGAACGGGTCATCTTCCTGACGGTTCTTTTTCAGGAAATACCTCACGTCGCGCTGGAAAACCGCATCCATATCCATACGCTCGGAAGCGACTT
This sequence comes from Rhodospirillales bacterium, assembly GCA_023266795.1. GTDB lineage: Bacteria > Pseudomonadota > Alphaproteobacteria > Micavibrionales > UBA2020 > PALSA-926. Next base: position 2,294 of record JAHFPI010000077.1, on the reverse strand, counting down.
CTATCTGCTGGAGCTTCATTTCGGCTTTAACGATGAACCGAATATGTCCGAGGCGTTCAACTACTGCCTGAAGCGCGGCATGGACTTTGACAGTATCTATCAGGCGTCTTTTTATCTCGGCAAGGAAACCATCGTGCCCATCGGCGGCGACGAAATGGCCCTCTGGCGCGAGAGAATTTTCGCCGCCATGAAGCAAAACGCCTCCAGTGCCGTCGAATACTACAAAATCCCCGCCGACCGGGTCGTCGAAATCGGCGGACGGCATGAGCTGGGTTAGATATTAAACGTTCAGCAGCAGGTTCTCGCGTTCCCATGAGCTGATGACGGTGTTGTAGGCCTTGAATTCCGTTTCCTTGATGCCGACCAGCGTGCGGATGAACTGTTCGCCGAGAAGCTCCTGCAGCGGCTTGCAGGTCTTGAATTTCTTGAGGGCATCGAACATATGCACCGGAAGATTGTGGCCTTTCTTATAGGCGCTGCCCTTGATCTGTTCGGTAGGCTCGATTTCCTCCATGAGGCCGAGAAGCCCGCAGGCCAGCGTTGCCGCGATGGTCAGGTACGGGTTGCCGTCCGCGCCGGGAAGCCGGTTTTCGACGCGGCGGTTTTCCGGCTTGGAGACCGGCACGCGCAATCCGGCGGTGCGGTTATCCTGCCCCCACTCCACGTTAATCTGGCTGTCCGTCTGCTTGTGCCCGAAACGGCGGTATGAATTGATGTTCGGCGCGAACAGCGGCAGGGCGCTGGGCAGGTACCTTTGCAGACCGCCGACATAGTGCCGGAAAAGTTTTGTATCCTGCCCGTCCTCTGTCGAGAAAAGATTCCTGCCGGTTCTGCTGTCCACGATGCTTTGATGGATATGCATGGCGCTGCCGGGTTCGGACTGCATCGGCTGCGCCATGAAGGTTGCATAAACGCCGTGACGCATGGCCACTTCCCGCGCCGTGCGCTTGAACAGGAACGCCTGATCGGCCACTTCAAGGGCGTCGCCGTGGTTGAAATTGACTTCGATCTGCGCCGCGCCCGCCTCATGGCTCAGGGTATCGATGTCGATATTCTGCTCTTCACAGTAATCGTAAACGTCTTCAAAAATCGGGTCGAATTCGTTCACCGCGTCGATGCCGTAGGCCTGACGGCCGCTCTCCTTGCGTCCCGAGCGCCCGACCGGCGGCTGCAGGGGTATATCGGGATCGGTATTGACGGAGACAAGATAAAATTCCAGTTCCGGCGCGACCTGCGGTTTCCATCCCCGCTTCTCGTATTCCGCCAGCATCTTCTGCAGCAGGTAACGCGAGGAAAACGGCACGGGCGTATCATCCGCGTAATAAGCATCGCAAATAATCTGCGCGGTGGGCTCCTGATACCACGGCACGAGGCGCACGGTATTGTTGTCGGGAACCATGTAAACATCGCCCATGGACGGGCTGATGAGTTCGCCCTCCGGATAGTCCCCCGTGACGGTCTGGATAAAAACGGACTCAGGGATCGGCATACCCCGCTCGCGCAATATACGTAATAATTTATCTGCCGGGATAATCTTCCCCCGCGCGATACCGGACATGTCCGGAACGAGGCATTCGACTTCGGTTATCTCGTGTTCGCGGATAAACTCTTCTAACTTGTCCATTGCTCAACCATTTATGCTGCGCCCCAACAGGCTCTCGGTGACTTTAAACGCGCCCCAAGGGGAAATCAACCGCGATAAAAGGGTATTCCGTAACATTGCCAAGGGCATGGAAAAGGCAGCCTATTTCTGTTCCGCAGGCAATGTGGTATCGTCTACGATGTGATCTGTTTTTTTAGAAAGGTGTCAGCATGACCGAGAAATACCGGGTAATCACACGCAGCGACCTTGACGGGATTGTATGCGCGGCTCTTCTGAAAGAAGTCGGCTTGGTGGAGGAGATCAAGTTCGTCCACCCCAAGGACATGCAGGACGGCACGATCGAAGTCACTTCCCGCGACATCACCACCAACCTGCCCTATCATCCGAACGCCCACATGGTCTTCGACCATCACGCGAGCGAGACCGAACGCACCGCCCCCGCCAAAAATCTGGTGAACGACCCGACGGCCCCTTCGGCGGCGCATGTCGTTTACAAGCACTTCGGCGGCGCGGCGAAATTCCCGAATATCTCGAAAGAGCTCATGGACGCAGCCAACAAGATCGATTCAGCGCAGCTGACGGAAGCCGAAATCCTCAATCCGCAGGGCTGGGTGCTGCTGGGCTTCATCATGGACAACCGGACGGGCCTCGGGCGCTTCCACAATTTCCGCATTTCAAACTACCAGCTGAT
>JAHFPI010000076.1 GCA_023266795.1 Rhodospirillales bacterium | reverse complement strand
CGCAGGGAACGCAGATGCGGGTCCCATCCTAAGCGGCAGCCCGCTAGTCATTCCAATTCAGGCCACCGTCCTTAACACGATCGCCGTGACGATCAACAGCAACCTTATCTTCGGTACGGTTGCTGCTATCGGCAAGGCGGCCGATCAGGCGACGGCTTCCATTGCTCCGGGCGCGGTCGTCCTGACGAACGATACCGGCGGCGGTGTTTCCACCAATGCGCGTATCATCGGGGATACCACCAATCCTCCGGCTCCCGCGGATATCACGCTGCAGGGATTTAACAGTACAACGATCTTCGTCAGCTATGGTAACGTGGTTGACATGGTGAACGGCGCCGGTAAAAAGTTTTTTCTCGTGCACTTGAAGGACAATCTGAACGCACCTACCCAGGGTGTGTGCCCTTGCACTCAGGGAAACTGGGGTTTAGCCGCGCAGGGCGACCCGGGTCCGGTAACCAATCAGGGTAAGGCTGTGACGACTCCCGCCGGCGCCCTCCAGTTTCATATCGGCGGCACGCTTTCCACCGATATGGGTCTTGGTAACTTTGTTTATCTGAATACGACTCCGTACGTCGGTTCGTTCGACGTCACGCTGTCGTATTAAGTTCATTCATCAAAGGAGAACCCTCGTGAATATTAAAAACATCAAAATCCTGGCAGGTCTCGGTGCAGTAGCGCTCGGCACTGCCTTCTTCGCAAACCCCGCCGCTGCCTTCAACGTGCAGGCGGATGGCAGTGATCCTTTCGCGGTCTCCGCCACGACCAACGTCAACAACATCATGGACGTGGCCTTCACCACTTTGCAGTTCGGCACTTTCGGTGCGGTCAAGGATCCCGGCGTTAACGTGGCGACGGCGACCCTGTCACCGGCGGGCGTGTTTACCCCTTCCACGACGGGGGGCTTGGCCAAAATTATCGATGCGAACCTGGCCGACCATTCTCCCTCCACCATTACGATTGCCGCGCAGCCTTCCACCCAGCTGTACGCCAGTTACAGCGCTGTGGTTGACGTAGCGGGAACGATCACACCGGCCAACGTCTTCACCGTGCAGACACTGACGGATGATCTTGGCACCGTTGTCGGCGGCATAGCAGGCGGCGGCATGACGGCCCCCGGGGTTTTTGTCGAGGGTTCGGCTGCGACCGACATCGCGGGTGCTCTGGTGTTTCATATCGGCGGCTCTCTTGTGGAAATCGCCGGTACGACTTACTCCTCCGAGCCTTATGCCGGGTCATTTTATCTGACCATGTCATATTAGGACACACTTTAAAAACAAAACCCGCCTGCATGATCCAGCAGGCGGGCTTTGTTTTGTAACTCTCCGTCATTCCCGCGAAGGCGGGAATCCATGAGAGCGATGGTGCTGATAGACCCCCGCCTTCGCGGGGGTGACAGAGATGGTGATTATAGACGCCAGACGAAAAATGCCCTAATCTGCGGAGCATGAGGAATAAAATCGCATACGCCCTGTTCGCCGCCGTTTTTCTCGGCCTTGTTTTTTACGGAAAAACCGTACAGGCGCAGGACATGGCCGAGATCCACGTTCTGGATTTCGGGGAGTTTGCGCTGCTGGATAACGGCTCGGTGCATACGATTGTGGTGACGCCCGCTAATGGCGTAACGTATGACCCTGCTCTTATCCGTGGTATTCAGGCGCAGCGCGGTGAATATCTCCTGACGGGTTTGCCGCCGTCGGAAGCTCTGGTGATTACGCTCAACAATACGGTCGATTTATCTCATAACGGCCTCGGTGGCGGGACGCTGTTTACGATCGGCGCCTATACCACAAACAACCCCTCGACAAACGGCTCCGGAGACGCGACACTCTACATCGGCGCCACTCTCTCGACATCCGGCACCGGCGCCGGTTATATTGACGGGCCCTATAGCGGCAGCGTTGACCTGACGATTAACTTTTAGGAGAAGAGCCATGAAAATGAAAACACTCCGGACAACGGTTTTAACGCTGGCGGTTCTGTTAGGAATGCTCGTTACGCAGCCGGTAACGCAGGCGCAGGCCGATATCCTGATTATGCCGATCAGGACGGTGTTTACAGACCATGACCGCATGAAAACCCTGACAGTTGTCAATACCTCCAACAAGGCGGCGACGTTCAGGCTGTCATTCTTTTACCAGCGGCAGACGGCGGATGGCGGCTACGCGGATCAGGGAGACAAGCCTCTGGATCCGAAGTACGACATTGCCAAGATGATTACGTTCAGCCCGAGGCAGGTCAATATGGCGCCCAACGCCACGCAGGTTATCAGGCTATCCCTGCGCCGGTCGGCGGAGCTTCCCGATGGCGAATATCGCGCGCACCTGAAGCTGCAACGCCTGAGCGGCGGCGACCGTCAGGCGCCCGTCAAGCAGCCCAACGGCATCACCACGCAACTGACCATCAATGTCGGCTTTTCCGTGCCGATTATCGTCAGGCGCGGCAAGTATGACGGCAGCGCTTCCATCACCGAACCTAAACTCCTGCCGCCGGAGGGCAACCACCCGCCCATGATGTCTTTTTTCCTCGACCGTCAGGGTAAACACAGCACGCTCGGCAAGGTCGATATATTCTGGACCCCGAAAGGCGGAGAAGAAAAACATGTGGGCGTCCTGAATGACGTCAACGTATTTGCAGAAACACCGCGCCGTGCGGTTATGGTGGGGCTGACCGAGAGCAGAATTTCCGGCGGCACTTTCCGTATCCTTTATAGCGGCGACGATGCTGACAAGGGTATCAAGTTTGACGAAAAGACTTTCCCTGTCGGCGGGTAGTTACGCAAAATAGCGTTAACCTTATCTTAATTTATTCTTGACCGCTGATTCGCAGTTGCTCTACCATGAAGGTGGGGTGACTAGAATGGTATTTATAAATCAGGGGGCAATCCTTCTTAATGAGGTGCATACGCCGTAGCCAAGTCTCAGGACTGTTGGTTGCGCGCGGCAGACTATTGCCGCGGCGTATCCCTTTGTTTATTTTTTACATCTATCTTCTTCTCGCCGTCTCCGCCTGTTCGTTGAACGGCAAGGGCAACGGACTAAAAGGCGCTGCAGGGCCGCCCGCCGCCACAGAAAAAAATAAATCGGCAGAATCCATTGCGCCCATCGCGCCGACGCCGTCGCCGATGGACACTTTCCGCGCGCTCGCGCCGCCGGAAGGCCTGAGCTTTACGCCGCTGTTTAATGAACCCGTCAAGGACAGCGATGCGCGGATGAAGCGGCTGGAAGATGCCGTCCAGACTATCCGCAATGATTTTGATACCGTCGTGCCGACGATGGTGCGCATGGTCGCGATTGAAAAAGACATCAAAGGATTAGTGGCGCAACTGCAAACACTGACGGACGGGGGGCAGCTGGCTGCCCAGCCCGTTCCCGCAGTGACGCCGCAAGAATTACCACCGGCGGTTGCCGACGATAAAAAGATACCCCCGGCAGATGCCGGTAAACCAATACCAGGTGAAGATGTCGCGAAGGGCACAGAACCTGCCAAGGCTGCTACAGCCGAAGCAGGACCGGTTGCGCCTTCTTCACTGGTTGCCCCAGAGGCTGCGCCTAAAGGAGAATTGCCCCCTGAGGGCGCAGCCTCACCTTCTTCTAATACGCCGGTGGACATCAAGCCACAGGCACAGCCGGCTCCGGCCGCAGAAACAAAACCGGCAGCGCCTCCGACGGAAAAAACCGAAGCGGCAGCGCCCCAGCCATCAGCTTCCACGGGCGGCGATGTGACCGGAATCCGTATCGCTGATCATCCGGATAAAACGCGGGTGGTGCTGGATATGACGGCGAAATCCGCCGGTGCGGTGAAACTGGAGAATAACGGCAAGACGCTTGTTATCGACCTGTCGCAAATGAACTGGCTCGGCAAAAAATCCTGGGATGCTGATACGGCGCAGCTTATATCGGGGTATCACATGGAAGAAGGCAATCTCCATGTGGACCTGATGTATGCATCGCAAATCAAAAACCAGAGTACGCTGCTGCCCTCCGGCAACAACAAGAGTTACAGGCTGGTGATCGACCTGTTCAGCCCGGAGGTGCACAAATAATTCAGGATTTCTTTCTGAGCGTGCGCTGTGCGCGTTTGCAGATATAGGCGGTTTCCTTCGTCCGGCTCTGTTGTGCCCAGATCCGGCAGATATTTTTAACAAAATCAGGATTGTCTTTTGAAGCGTCGTTGAGCCAGTTCGCGACGGAGTTCTGCACGTATCGCGACGGGTCGGCATGGAGGGCTTCGAGCAGGATTAATCCGGGCTTCGGATCCTTGCGCAGTTCCGGGATATGCGTGCACCACACGCCGCGCGGGCGCGTTATCTCGCTGGCAAAACGCCGGAGGTTCGGCTGGGCAGAGGCGGTCCAGGGGCGCAGTATCCTGATACTGTGCTTGATGTCGGCGGCGATGTGCGGCCGGATCATCAGCCATGCCGTCTCGCGTGTTCCTGCATTGGGATCGTCGGCAATCGGCCTGACGAGCTCAAGCCGCTCCTCAATATCCATCTCCGGCAGAGCCGCGATCAGCGCAGCCCCCCAGCCGCGCACCTGATCGGAGGGGTGATGCAGCGTTTTCTTCAGGGCTTTGGCGCCGAGTCCCTGATACAGCAGCGCGCCCGCCAGCCGGGTGCGGGCAAGCCAGCCCAGTTCTTCGTTGGCCTCCCGCATCTGTTTGACAAGAGATTTATCCAGTCCGGGAAATGCGCTTTGCAGCAATCTGGCAAAATCGACCGCCAGCACTTCGGCGAGAGTCAGCGCCTCGATCTCGCCTTTGTTGAGCCTGAGAAGAGTGGCGGCGGGAATATCCGCCATCCGGATAGCGCCTTTACGTTTCGGGGTCATGGGGCGTCCTGTGATTCGCTAAGGTACTTCTTATAGTGATTTTTGAGGGGCGGGGCAATGGATGCCGGGCAGCGTGCGCCGCCGTAAATATAATAATAACTATTTGATTTTATTAGCTTTAATTTACTTCTTAGGGTGGGGCCGCTTCCTTGCAAAGAATTAATGTTTCGCAGGAGGGTCGGGCAATGGTGCCGATGCGAGAATGAAGATATACCGAAACAAATCGGAACTTCCTTCGGAAGACTCTTCAATCGTACAAACCTCTAGGAGAAAAAAAATGACAAAGTATGCACTCTTGGCCGTTCTGGCTCTCGCTATCGCCGCTCCTTCTTTCGCTTTCGCAGAAGAAGCTGCTACAACCGACACGACAGCTGCTGCACCTGCAACACCTGCAAAAGTCGTCAAGCATCATAAAAAAGCAGTAAAAAAAGTGAAAAAAGCAAAAAAAGCGAAAAAGAACGCTGAAGCTGCTACGCCTGCAACACCCGCTACCCCGTCTTCAGACGGCAACAAGTAATCTTTCCGGAGATTATGAGACTTTAGAAAAAGCCCGCTTTCGAGCGGGCTTTTTTTATCAGAATTTTAATGCCAGCACGCGCTCGACCTGCGCCAGCTTGGCTATGGCGGAAATAACTTTTTCCGACAGCGGCTCGTCGACGGAAATGAGCGCGATAGCCTTGCTCTTGCCGGGGATGCGCCCGAGGGTGAAATCCGCGATATTGATCTGCGCATCGCCCAGAATGGTGCCGACCGCGCCGATCAGCCCCGGTTTGTCGAGGTTGACAATATAGAGCATGTGTTTGTCGAGAGCCGTTTCAATCGGCACACCGTTAATATCGACAATGCGCGGATGCTCGCCGAAGACGGTTCCGGCAACGACGTTCTGCCCTTTCGCGGTGACAACCGTGACGGAGACCAGCGTCTGGTAGGCCGCTGATTTCTCGCGGCGGGTTTCGCTGAGCCCGATGCCCAGCTCCTTGGCCTTGGCGGGGGCGCTGACGATATTCACCCCCTCCATCGACGGCTTCAGGAATCCGGCAAGGATCAGCGCGGTAAGCGGCTTGACGTTCAGCGTCGCCACATGGCCTTCATAGGATATTTTTATTTCCGTGGGCGCATCCTGCACCAGTTGCCCTGCGAAACCGCCAAGCTGCTCAGCCAGCTTCATATAGGGCTTCAGCTTGGGGGCGTCCTCCGCGCTGACGGAAGGCATGTTGACGGCGTTCGAGACGGCGCCCTGCAGCAGGAAATCCGCCATCTGCTCCGCCACCTGTAGCGCGACGTTCTCCTGCGCTTCCACGGTGGAGGCGCCGAGGTGCGGCGTACAGACGACGTTTTCATTGCCGAACAGAGGGTTGGTTTTCGCAGGCTCTTCCTCGAATACATCCAGCGCCGCCCCTGCGACATGGCCGCTGTCGAGGGCGGCTTTGAGATCGGCTTCGACGATCAGCCCGCCGCGCGCGCAGTTGATCAGGCGCACGCCTTTTTTCATCTTGGCGATGGCGGCGGCATTGATGATGCCCTTGGTGCTGTCAATCAGCGGCGTGTGCAGGGTGATATAATCCGCGCGTTTTAATATATCTTCCAGCGCGACTTTTTCGACGCCGAGTTCCACTGCGCGTTCCGGCGAGAGGAACGGGTCGAAGGCGATCACTTTCATTTTAAGGCCGAGTCCGCGATCAGCGACGATGGAGCCGATATTGCCGCAGCCGATGACGCCGAGCGTCTTGCCGAACAGCTCCTGCCCCATATATTTCGATTTCTCCCACTTGCCCGCGTGGGTCGAGGCGTTGGCCGAGGGAATCTGGCGGGCAAGGGTCATCATCATGGCGATGGTGTGCTCCGCCGTGGTGATTGAATTGCCGAAGGGCGTGTTCATCACGACCACGCCGGAGCGGGTCGCGGCGGGAACGTCGACATTATCCACGCCGATGCCGGCGCGGCCGATAACCTTCAGCTTGCCGCCGGTGGATTTCAAAATTTCGGCGGTGACTTTTGTCGAGGAGCGGATGGCGAGGCCGTCGAAGTTTTTAATCATCTCTTTCAGCTCTTCGGGTTTCAGGTCGGTCTTCACGGTCACGTCCACGCCGCGATCCTTGAAAATCTGCTCCGCCTGCTTGCTCATTTTGTCGCTGATGAGGACTGTTGGTTTTGTGGTCATTGTTAAGCCGCCTTTGCCTGTTCCTGTGATTTTACGCTGAGGTATGCCCAGTTAATCCATTCAAGGCATGATTTGATGTCGGCGGTTTCCACCGTCGCGCCGCCCCAGAGGCGGTAGGAGGCGGGGGAGTCGCGGTGGTTGGCGACTTCATAAGCGATGCCTTCCTTATCGAGGATTTTTTCCGAGTCCTTGATGATCTTGAGCTGGGTTTCGCGGTCTTTGGCGGTAAACCACGGGTCGACGACCTTGAAACAGATAGCTGTGTTGGAACGTATGTCGGCGCGCTCCGGCAGGAATTCCGCCCAGTCGGTTTTTTCAACCCAGTCCTCGACCGCCTTCAGGTTGGCGCGGCTGCGTTTCAGCAGCGCGGGCAGCCCGCCGATGCTTTCCGCCCATTTCAGCGCATCGATCTGGTCTTCGATGCAGAGCATGGAGGGCGTGTTGATGGTCTTACCTTCAAACGGCTCCGCGAACAGTTTGCCTTCCTTGGTGATGCGGAAAATTTTTGGCATCGGCCATGGCGGGATGTAGCTTTCAAGGCGTTCCACCGCGCGGGGCGAGAGCGCCAGCATGCCGTGCGCCGCCTCGCCGCCGAGAACTTTCTGCCACGACCAGGTGACGACATCGAGCTTGTCCCATGGCAACTCCATCGCAAAAACGGCGGAGGTGGCGTCGCAGAGGGTCAGTCCCTTGCGGTCGGATTTGATCCAGTCGCCGTTGGGGACTTTGACGCCGGAGGTCGTGCCGTTCCATGTAAAGACAACATCGCGGTCGGTATCGACTTTGGAGAGGTCGGGTATCGAGCCGAACGGCGCTTCGAAGGGCCGCGCGTCTTTTATTTTCAGTTGCTTGACGACATCCAGTATCCACATCTTGCCGAACACTTCCCAGCCGAGCACATCCACGCCGCGCGCGCCCAGCAGCGACCACATCGCCATCTCAATCGCGCCCGTATCGGAGGCGGGGACGAGGGCGAGGCGGTAATCCTTCGGCATGCCCAGAATGGCCTTTGACCGGTCTATCACTTCCTGAACTTTTTTGATGCCGATGCCGGCGCGGTGCGAGCGTCCCAGCAATGCCCCCTGCAGCGCAGTGAACGACCAGCCCGGCCTTTTGGCGCAGGGGCCTGATGAAAAACAGGGGTTTACAGGTTTTGTGGACGGGCGGGCGATACTGGTCATGAAGAGAACCTTTCCTTGTTTTAAAAACAGTGTCATTCTGCTCAGGATGACAATACTAGCGTTAATTCCTTGGAAATAAAATGACAGAAACCGTTATAACGATCGTCGGCAATGCACTGGACCAGAGCATGGAAAACCGCGTCGCGCAGCTGGTCAAGGAGACGGGGGTGGACGATCTGCTACTTGACAGGCTGCACCCGGAGCGGGCGCTCGATATTCTGGTTAAGCCTTATACACCTGTCCTGACCGGACTTCTGCGGCAGAAACTGGCGGTCTTAGGAGCGTTTGATGTTTTTGTTCAACCCAACGATCTGTTTCGCAAGAAAAAACTGCTGATTGCCG
>JAHFPI010000075.1 GCA_023266795.1 Rhodospirillales bacterium | reverse complement strand
TTTGTATCAGGCGCAGGTTATGCTCGCTGAACGTCAGCTTTTCAAGCGGCACGATGCTGGCATTCTGGTCCAGAATACGCAGCACGATATTTTCGCCATGCACCGTCGGCAGGCAGGAAACACGGAAATCGGCGTCGCGGCCGCCCATATTCATGCTAAAGCGCCCGTCCTGCGGCGACAGCTTGTCGGCGATATTCATCTGCGACATGATTTTAAGGCGCTGGCACATCCCGTTCCAGTACTCGCGGTGAAAGGTATGCGCGACCACCAGATCACCGTCGATACGGTTCCTGATGCGGATAGAATTTTCCTCAGGCTCGAAGTGGATGTCCGAAGCCCCCATTTTCACGGCTTCAAATATAACCGCGTTGACAAGCCGCACCAGCGGATGGCTGTAAGCCTCTTCTTCCGACAGGCTATCCATGTTCTTTTTAGCGGCGCTCTTGTCACCGGCAAGCTCTTTCAGAATCCCATCGATGGAGATTGTCACCCCGTAGGATTTATGGACGACATCTGCAAGAATAGACGGAGAACAGATGAGCGGAACAATCTCGTATCCGCGTGGCGCAACCTGCTTCAGCTTGTCGAGCGCCAGCACGTCGTAGGGATCCACCATCGCAACGCTGAACTCGTTTTTCTCGTGGGAAATGGATACAGGCAGAATCTGGTATTTGAGGGCGTCTTTTTTATTGATCATTTCCAGCGCTTCGGGATCGAGCATGGTCTTTTTCGAGTCGAACTGCTGATAACCGGTCGTTTCAGCCAGAAAATTTGTCAGGACTGACGCATTGATGAAGCCTAGCTCCACCAGTGTTTCGCCGATCATCTTCCCTGACTTCTGCTTGTCATGAAGAGCCACATTCAGCTGATCCATCGTGATCAGCCCCTGCTCGACCAGACGGTCGCCGATGCGCTTTGACTTCTTATCAACGTGCGCTTCCGGCGCAGCCGAAGGCAGATCCATCCTTACGAGTGAATTTTTTTCTGCCGGATTTTTTTGCGTGGAATTATCTACCATCGTTTATAACGCGCCTCCCCAAAGACTTACCCATCTTCAGAGTGCCACAAAAAAGTTAACAAGTTGCTTTATGCGGCGGTATTAAATGATGTTTTTATAAAATGGCTGTTATTATGATAATACGGACGGATTTAGCGAGCCATTCTGGTGATGGTATCGGTGGTGCTGAAGCCCTCTTCCATCGTGGCGCGGATAATTTTTCCGCCATAAGACATAACTATCTCGTGACCGACAACTTCTTCCAGCTTGTACTGGCCGCCCTTGACCAGAATATCGGGCTTGATCTCCCGAATGAGCGCAAGGGGGGTGTCTTCCTCAAACACCACGACCATATCCACCATATCGAGCGCGGAAAGAATATCCGCCCGCGCCGCCTGATTCTGTACCGGACGCTGCGGACCTTTCAGGCGCCTGACGGAAAGATCGCCGTTGATCGCAACAATCAGAAAATCACACTGGGACTTGGCCTGACGCAGGACGGATAAATGCCCCGGATGCAGCAGATCGAAGCAGCCATTGGTGAGACCTACTTTCAGCCCGCGTGTACGCAGACGTTCGGCCTGTGTCGCCGCCTTTTGAACGGTCGCCAGCTTGGGCGCCCGTAAAGCGGCGGATGGCCTTTCCGTGACTAAATTTTCTTCCAGCGCGGCGCGAATTTCATCCGGACGGGCTGTCGCCGTTCCCGGCTTGCCCACCACGATTCCGGCGGCGACATTGGCCAGCAGCGCGGCATTCCTGACCGGCAGCCCTGCTGCCATGCCCGCCGCAAAAGTGGCAATCACCGTATCCCCCGCGCCGGATACGTCGTAAATTTCACGGACGTGTGCCGGAATATGCAACGGCGCATCTCCTTTGGTGATGACGGACATGCCGTCCTTGCTGCGGGTGGCTAATACCGTGGCGATGTCACAGGTCGTAATCAGCTTCAGACCGGCGGTGCAAATCTCGTCATCCGTTCCTGTTTTCATGCCCGTCGCCGTCTCCAGCTCCTTGCGGTTGGGCGTAATAACCGTCGCACCGCGATACCGCGAAAAGTCATGCCCTTTCGGATCGACGATGACCGGCTTGCCGTGGCGGCGGGCGCACGCGATTGCCGCAGATATGACCCTGTCCGTCAGCAGGCCTTTTTTATAGTCGGATAAAATAACCGCCCCGGTCTCCGGAACAAGCTGCGTAATACGGCTGATAATCCTGTCTTCGATCTCCGCCGGAATGGAAACCGCTTTTTCGCGGTCCACGCGCAGGACCTGTTGCGTGCCGCAAACAAATCGGCTTTTAACCGTCGTAAAGCGGTCGGCGGACGTTTCCAGCGCGGCCACGATGCCCAGCGCCTCCAGTTGCTTCTGGATGTCCGCACCCACGGCATCGGAACCCACCACGGCGATCAGCGTTGCCTGAACGCCCAGCGCGGCCAGATTAGCCACAACGTTTCCGGCACCGCCCAACATATGCTTTTCACGCTCGACCAGCAGGACGGGAATCGGCGCTTCGGGAGAAATCCGTTCGATGGCACCGTAAACAAACCTGTCCATCATCACATCGCCGATGCACAGAACACGAGCGGATCCAATGGTTTTTAGATCGTCAAAAAGATTATATTTTTCAGCCATTTAAACACATTTTCATTTGTTTAACTTTAGTTTATCCGCTTGTACCATGATTACATAACCAATTGCAATACAAAAAATTATGCACAATTATTAACGATTTTCATATTTTATTAATCATTAAGCATAATAATACAACTTATACACCGACTGAAACGGGAACTACATTTTGTTCATGTACTCTACAAAGGATACGGAAAATTATGCTTCAAAGCGCCTCCTGCAGCAAGCAAATAACCGCCCCGGTTCCTACCCTGAGAAGCAGTTTTTTCAGGGCCGTCGCCAGAACGATCAAAAGCTACAAGCTGGGTGATCTTCTCGTCGCCAGCGGAATCATTACCTCCCGGCAATTAAGCGCAGCCCTTGTCGAACAGAAAAAAACCGGCGGGCAGCTGGGAACGGTGCTCATCCACCAGAGGGCGCTTACCGCCGTCCAGCTATACCAGAAACTCGCTGAACAATGGTGCATCAAGGCCTCTGCCGCAGGTATCGCCGTATTAATGCAAACCATGATCCCCGCTCCCGCGCAGGCGGATAATTTTAGCAACAACGTGGACGGAGTCACCTCCCAGTTTACACTGGCTTCGGCCGCGGTTCCCTCTGCCACCAGGCACTATCCGGAATTATTTGGCACACAGGAAGTAAGATCCAACGATATTACCGCCTTCAAAAAATGGACGGAAGTGATGAACCGGTTCGAGGTCCAGATGAAATCGCTCAAGGCCGCTTCCCCCCGCGTCATGCTGTGGAGAGCTGAACTCCGCAGACTGCGGGATAAATCCACCGGCGAAAAAATAGAGGGCATCAATACTTTCCTCAATCAAGTCCCCTACATTGAAGACAGCGAAAACTACGGCAAATCTGATTACTGGGCGACGCCGATCGAATTCCTGAGCCGGGGCGGCGACTGCGAAGACTTCGCCATCGCAAAATATGCCTCCCTGCGCGCGCTTGGCTTTTCATCCGACCAGTTGCGTGTGGCGATTGTGCAGGACAAAATAAAAAATATCCCGCACGCCGTCCTGATCGTCTATTCTGACGCCGGAAACTTCGTGCTGGATAATCAGGATAAAAAAGTGGAGGCCATTACCGCCGTCAACCGCTACCAGCCGATCTTCTCCATCAACAGCACCAGCTGGTGGCTGCACCGGGCTTAAAAATTATCGCTGCGGCAGGCTGAATCCCTTGCCGAACTCACCGAGGTCTATGTTATCCATGTTAAACTGAAGATGGCTTCCCTGTTGCGGAAGAGATGTCGACAGCACGTCATTGGATGCATAGGAGAAAGCCAGCGCAATCAGAAACAGGACAACGGATACCCAAAGCGTATCTTTGGCCGTCCACACATTAAGCTGGTATTTTTTCCTGCTTTTTTCTCCCGGATCATAAACCCAGGTACAATCTTCCAGCTTCCAGAAACCCAGCAGCAGCACAATGATGTTTAAGACAGCCAGCAGCTGCCACGGCACTTGCATGAAGAACTGCGGCACATGTCCGACTGTCAGATAACCCGCCCATGGCGCCGCAAGCCAGAAAATCAGCACCATGACCAGAGATATGCTGAGATTGGCCCACAACGGCAGGTTGACTTCTTCAGGCGTGAACCCTCTCTGTTTCCGGTTATGAATGAAGCTGCGATAGATGTTGAAGAGGATCAGGCTGCATAAGACCAGCGCCGCCAGTCCTGCCGCCTGCAAAATATCGTACCCCCTGCCATTGCATGCGGAAAAAAATTTACACAGAACCCCTCTCGCCATATAGATGTCCACGGTAAATATTTTTAGAATGGCGGCGAATATCAACAGAAAAGCAAACTGCCGTAATCCTGGCCGTGACCGACGGATGCCGCGCTTCAGAACGAATAGCGAAAATAAAACGAATATCGGCGCGGATGCAAAAAATAACCCCTTTGCAAACGGTATACAATAAAACCAGCACATCATCAGCATAAGTGATCTCCCGCTCTTTTGGATTATCTCAACAAAGCAATAAAAAGAGAATGATGAATAGCTTGCCTGATAAGCATAATCCCCTATTACCCGTTTTTCCGGGTGCAGCTTTACTTTCTGACGCCAAACGTCCATCCTGACACAGGACTGACGTTTTTATTATTGCCATAAGTTTAGGGAATGCCGGAACAGCGCTTAAAAACAGAAATCATTGGTTACGACAGCGGCTGGGGATGCCATGACTATCATTGCGAAGATGGTCCCGCCGCCATACAGGCAGAACGTCTCCTGCACAAGCTGCGTCACCTTGGCGTCGACGCAAAGTGGCGCGGGCCGCTGGGCATAAAATTTCTTGGCAAGCACGATCCGCTCGACACCAAAGAAAAAACTCTCCCGCTGCTCACTGAAGGATTAAAGAGATTATTTAATCACGTCAAACATGCCATTGAAAACAAATGTATTCCAGTCATCATTGGCGGCGACCATTCATCGGCTATCGGAACATGGTCGGGCGCCGTCGTCGCCCTCGGCGCACAGGAGAAATTTGGCCTGATCTGGCTTGATGCCCATATGGACGCACATACCTACGAAACATCCCGACACGGCAAGTGGGGGGGATGGTGGCACGGCCAGCCTGTCACGGCCCTCATGGGTCATGGCCTGCCTGAACTCAGAAATATCGGCGGCGCCGCTCAAAAACTTTCTCCGCAGCACATAAGCATGATTGGCATCCACAGCTTCGAGCCGGAAGAAGACGCTTTTGTTAAAAAACATAATATAAAGGTTTATTCTCTGGAAGAAGTCACCCGGCGTAGCTTCAAGGCGGTCTATCTTGAATCCGTGCAAAGAGCAACGGAAGGAACATCCGGCTTCGGTCTCTCCATAGACCTTGATTGCTTCGATCCGCATGATGTGCCGGGAGTCGGTACGCCGGAAGAAGCGGGATTAAGCGCTGCGGAAGTTTTACCTATTATACGATCGGCGGCACGGCATCCCCTGTTTAAAGCCCTGGAAATCGCCGAATTCAATCCCCATAAAGACAAAGACGGTAAAACCTGCCTACTGATCGAAAAGATTATTGAGAATGTCTTTGCCAAATCATGATCTTAAGATTGATGATTACAACAAGCTGGGTCATACTGCTAAGATAGGGATGTGAAGTAACCGGGGACATTTTAGGGGAACATGTTAAAAATCATCGGGCATTTCGGGGTTTTGTTCTGCGTTGTCGGCGGTTACGTTCTGGATCATGGCGCCCTGCGCGTCCTTTTCCAGCCCTACGAGCTTCTCATCATTATGGGCTCTGCCCTGATGGCGTTTATGGTCGCCAACTCCAAACATGTGATCATGGCGACACTCTCCGACATCCGGTCGATTTACAAGCCGGACAAGTACAGCAAAAAAGAATACATCGAACTGCTCAGTATGCTCTTCACGGTATTCAAAACAGCGCGCATAAAAGGCTGGCTGGCGCTGGAGCGGCACATCGAAACTCCCTCCGAGAGCGATGTCTTCCAGAATTTTCCCAGCTTCTACAACGATACCCGCGCCGTCACTTTCCTGTGCGATTACCTGCGGCTCATCTCTCTCGGATCCGATAAGCCGTATGAAGTCGAAAGCCTGATGGAGCAGGAAATCGACACCGAACGGGAACAGCGCGGTTACACGTCCAGCGCCATGCAGACGATGGCGGACGGCCTGCCTGCTTTGGGTATCGTGGCCGCTGTCCTCGGCGTCATCCACACCATGGGCGCCATCACCTCGCCAATCGATATTCTCGGCCACCTGATCGGCGGCGCGCTGGTCGGTACATTCCTCGGCGTATTCCTGTCATATGGTTATGTTTCGCCCATCGCCAGCGCCATCAGGGAGCGTAACGACACCGAGCTCAAATATTACCTGTGCATCAAAACCTGCGTTCTGGCGTTCCTGCACGGCGCCGCGCCGCAGGTGGCGATAGAATTCGGGCGCAAAATCCTCATGCACGATACGCAGCCCACTTTCCTTGAGGTGGAAGAAGCGACCCAGAACGTAACCATTGCGCGGTAACCTGTGGTAAAACTGAAAAAAGATAACGATGATGACAAACGGCCCATTATCATCATCAGGCGCCCAAGGAAATCGGAAAGGGGCGGACACGGCCAATCCTGGAAAGTAGCCTACGCCGACTTTGTGACATCGATGATGGCGTTCTTCCTGCTCCTCTGGCTTCTCAGCATCACCAACGTCGATCAGAAAATAAAAATTGCCGATTACTTTACGCCGACAGCAGAGCGCATTTCACGGAGCACGAACGGCGCTAACAGCATTCTGGGCGGGATGGTCATCACGTCCGAAGGTTCCAAAACAGACAACGTCGGTCAGGACCAGATTCCATCCAGCAACGAAGAGGATGACCTGAAGAACCAGAAAACAGATGCTGCGCTGGACAGGCAGGATGAAAAATCTTTCATAACCGCCGCCGAAAGCATCCGTCAGGCGATCAATGACATCCCCGAGCTGAAAGAGCTGCTCAAAAACGTGATAATCGACATGACCCCCGAAGGGCTGCGCATTCAAATCGTCGATCAGGAAGGCCGGCCGATGTTCCCGCTCGGCGGCACCGCCCCGCTGCCGCAAACCGTCAAACTGCTGGAGATCATCACCAAAGTCATAAAAGACCTCCCTAATAAAATATCCATACGCGGGCATACCGACTCAAAACAATACGGCAAGGACGCGGCTTATACCAACTGGGAGCTCTCTGCGGACCGCTCCAATGCCAGCCGCCGCGTGATGCTGGGCGCCGGTTTCGACACCGCAAAAATAGAGAACGTCCAGGGCAAAGCCGACCGCGAACCGCTGCTCCCGGCTGAACCGGATTCCGCCCGCAACCGCCGCATCAGCATCATCCTGCTGAAACAGTCCCTCGTCGCCGGCGCCAAAAGAAGCGAGGAAAGATACAAAAACAAAAAACCCGGCGCACCGGCTCCAGAGCCGAAGAAGCATGAAGAAGGCGTGATTTACTTCCCGTGATTTTTACTAACTGCCGCTGAACTTGTTCGCCCGTGGAAAGCCGTTGGGCGGCAGGCATCCCGCCTGGGCGCGGGCGCCGATCCACGGCTTCAGGCCGGTTTCGGTGCGCTCGCGTCCGGCGCTGTACCATGTCAGGCCGTCTTTCAGCCTGAAAGTTTTGGCGTCCGACAGGCCGCCGTCTTTATAACGCTGCAGGATAACCCCCACCCCGCGCGTCATTTCGGGGATTTCCGTCAGCTTGAAAATAAGCAGCTTGCGGTTTTGGCCAATCACCGCCGCATGATCTCCCACGACCGGCACACAAACCCGCGCCTCAACGCCGTCTTTTACCAGCAGGCACTGCTTGCCGTTCTTGGTTTGCGAGAGAATTTCCTTTTCCGGCACGATAAAGCCGCGCCCGTCATCGGCGGCGACGAGCAGCTTGCGCTCCGAATCGTGGGTCACCAGCGTCACAATATCCGCCTCGTTCTGCAGGTCGATCATCAGGCGCACCGGCTCGCCGAAACCACGCCCCGGCGGCAGTTTGTCGGCGCCGATGGTGTAAAACTTGCCATTCGTCGCGAAAACGATGAGCTTGTCGGTGGTCTCCGCATGAAAGGAAAATTTGGCCGCGTCGCCTTCCTTATAGGACACAGCCTCGATCTTGTCCGGCTCCAGATGGCCTTTCATTGCGCGGATCCAGCCCTTTTCCGAACAAATGACGGTGATCGGCTCTTTTTCGATGAAGGCATCCAGCGGAATATCGACGCCGACGGGCACCTTGCCGATTTTCGTGCGGCGGGCGCCCAGCTTTGTCGTCGGCGAAAACGCTTCATAAATGGCCCTGATCTGCTTCTTGATCGCCGTCATCTGCCGCGCCTTGCTGGCGATCAGCTTTTCCAGCTCCGCCTTTTCTTCCAGAAGCGTCTTATGCTCGCTGCGGATTTCAAATTCCTCCAGCTTGCGCAGGGAACGCAGGCG
>JAHFPI010000074.1 GCA_023266795.1 Rhodospirillales bacterium | reverse complement strand
GGCTGGAGCTTATCATGAAAACCCGCCTTTTAAAACCCGAACCGCTGACCGCCGCCGCCTTCGCGCCCTATGGCGACGTTATCGAATGCGGGGAAGAGGTAGAGCGGAAAAACATTAACTACGGCAATACAATACGGTTTCATGATCTGGCGAAGCTGGATTTGGCGGCGGAGCAGGGGAGGCCGATTGTCAGCATCTTCCGCTCGACGCCGCTGCCGCGCCCCATCCATATCAAAATCATGGAGCGGCATCCGCTGTCCAGTCAGGCGTTTTATCCTCTCAGCGGTCGCCCCTATCTGGTGGTTGTTGCCGAAAAAGGCGAATTTGACCCGCAGAAAATCAGGGTGTTTCTGGCCAGCCCGGCGCAGGGCGTCAATTACCACAAAGGAACGTGGCATCATTTCAGCCTTGCGCTCGATCAGGTCTCCGAGTTTCTGGTCATCGACCGTGGAGGCGCAGGGAAAAACTGCGATGAAGTGCCGGTGGAAGGGCTTTCTATCAATCTATAGTTTTGGCGCAGGTGCCGGATTATTCTTGAAGGGCTTCAGGGATTTCATGATCTTGGTCATGCTCTCGCTGCCCACGGCGCAGATGGTGTCCGCGCCGCCGTAATAGACATACAGCCGTCCTTTATCGATCAGCGCGCCGCAGGGGAAAACGACGTTGTTCACGTCACCGATAAGCTCGTATTTTCTTTCCGGTATCAGCAGCGGCGCTGTGGTTTTGGCAAGGACTTTTTTAGGGTCGTTTTTATCCAGCAGCATCACGCTGATCGTCCATTTATAATCATCCGAAATGCTTGAATAAACGACCAGCAGGCCTTCCTTGATCTCGATGGGCGGTGCGCCCGGCTCGGTGCCCCTGTCTTCGTAGCTGTTCTTCTGCGGTACCAGCAGCCGGTCTTTTTCGATGTCGTGCCCTGCCCAGAATTTTTTCCAGGCGGCAGGGTTTGTGAAGTCATCCGGCGCGGGGGAGATCATCGTGCGTTCCACGCCGGCCTCGTCCTTCCACATGAAATGCAGCTTACCGGCACTTTTAAACAAAACGCCCGCCTTGCTGCGCCGGTCGGGGCCGATCACGCCGTGCTTCTTGAAGGTCTTGAAATCCTTGGTGCTGGCCATGGCGATGCGGATGCCGTCATTGGCATTTTTCTGTCCGAGGCCGATGGCGAGGGAGGTATAGAAAATATAATAGGTGTCGTCGATTTTGGTGATGCGCGGGTCTTCAAGGCCGAAACGGTCAAATTCCTTGCCCGGCATCAGGGCTTCCGGATTGACCAAAGTGAAGTGTATAGGCGTTTTACCTTCCCACAGGCTCAGGTGTGAGGTGTAGGCATCGTCAAATTCATTCACCGCGCCAAGCTTTTTATAGCCCTTGGGCACGGAGCGCACTAGCAGAATAAAACGTCCGTCCTGATGACGCGCAGCGCCGGGATTGAACGTCGCCCCCAGTTTTCCTGTCGGCCTGACGATAATTCCGTGGCGCTTCATGTGCCCTTCTTCCAGTTAGGTAGAAGATGAGCCTAGCGGAAACTTAGACGAGCCTAAAGGGATTTCTTGGCAGGTGGCAGGTATATAATCTTCACGGGGATCTTGTCAGGTCCAATTGTGGCCGGGATGTCGCTAATATCCTTCTTGCTGCCTTTGGGCAGGCCGATTGTGAAGTAGGTCGTATCTGTTTCAGGGTCAATACCAGCCCCATAGCCGCACGCTTCAGGGTGGGCGTTAAGAATTGAGATAATCTGGACTGCATTCCTGTTAAAAACAGCATCCAAACGTTTTCCGTTCTCTTCCTTAGTTTTGTCGTTCGTCATTGCGCGCGTCCTTCATTATGAATAATAATTTTGATTGCCATATTACATAAACCCAGCTAACCTGCCAATGAATTAAATACTAATTCATAAAACCCGAGGTTTTCCTTGCGAAATCAGGGAAATCCATATAAAAAGAGCACCAAGCAAGACTCCCGAATGGTTCGGGGGATTGCTAATTCACATGTGCGCCGGATTTTCGGTGTCCTTCGGGACTAAGGCGTGCAGAGGTTTAACCGAGAAGGAACGATAACCTATGACGATGCCCACATTTACCATGCGCCAGCTTCTGGAAGCCGGCATTCACTTCGGCCACCACACCCGCCGCTGGAACCCCAAGATGAAACCGTACATCTTCGGCGAGCGGAACAAAGTCCATATCATCAATCTTGAACTGACCGTGCCGATGCTGCACCACGCGCTGAAAGCCGTGCGCGACATCGCTGCCGGCGGCGGCCGCGTCCTGTTTGTCGGAACGAAGCGTCAGGCCTCCGAAAAAATCGCCGAGACGGCGAAACGCTGCGGCCAGTACTACGTGAACTACCGCTGGCTCGGCGGGATGCTGACCAACTGGGGCACCATTTCCAATTCCATCAAGCGCCTGCGCGAAGTTGAAAGACTGCTCGGCGACGACGAAGTGAAGCACGGTCTGACCAAGAAAGAGCAGATCGGCCTTGCCCGCGAACGCGAGAAGCTGGAAAAAGCGCTCGGCGGAATTAAAGAGATGGGCGGCCTTCCCGATGCGATGGTCGTAATCGACACCAACAAGGAAGCCAACGCCATCCTCGAAGCCCGCAAGCTGGGCATCCCCGTATTCGCGGTTGTCGATTCCAACTGCGATCCGGACGGCATCGATTTCCCGATCCCCGGTAACGATGACGCCACCCGCGCCATCAACACCTACTGCGATCTTTTTGCGGAAGCCGTTCTTGACGGTCTACAGGCGGAAGTCATCGCGTCAGGCACGGATGTCGGCGCTTCTGCCAATCCGACGCCTGAAAATCTGAATGAGGTTGTGGAACTGAAAGTTTCTGCGGCGGCAGGCTAACTCTCGAAAGGAACATTGACGATGGAAATCAGCGCATCTCTTGTAAAAGAGCTTCGTGAAAAAAGCGGCGCGGGCATGCTGGACTGCAAAAAGGCTCTCGTTGAAAACAAGGGCGATATGGATGCGGCGATGGATTCTCTCCGCAAAAAAGGCCTGGCTTCTGCGGCGAAAAAATCCGGACGGGCGGCGGCTGACGGTCTGGTCGGCGTTGCCGCGCAGGGGAACGCGGCGGTTGTCATCGAGCTCAACGCAGAAACCGACTTTGTCGCGCGTAACGAGCACTTCCAGAAGTTCCTGTTGCAGGCCACTGATCTGGCACTCAAAAGCAAGATCGATACCATTGAAAAGCTGAAAGCTGCCAGCCTGAACGGCAAAACAGTCGAAGCGACGCTGACGGGATTGATCGCCACAATCGGCGAAAACATGAGCCTTCGCCGGATACAGCGCCTGACCGTCAATCAGGGGGTCGTTGCCACCTATGTGCATAACACGATGATACCGGGCTGCGGAAAAATCGGCGTGCTGGTGGGGATTGAATCCTCCGGCAATGCCGAAAAACTGTCGGCGCTGGGCCGCCAACTGGCGATGCATATTGCGGCGACACGTCCTGAATCGCTGGATGTCGCTTCTTTAAGCAAGGACACCATTGCCCGCGAACGCGCTATTTATGCCGACAAAGCCAAACAAAGCGGCAAACCCGCCGAGATCGTCGAAAAGATGGTCGAAGGCAGCCTGCGCAAGTTCTACGAACAGGCCGTGCTGCTGGAGCAGACTTTTGTCATCGACGGTGAAAGCAAGATTTCGGCGGTGCTCGAAAAAGCTTCCAAAGAGCTTGGCGCGCCCGTAAAGCTGACGGGATTTATCCGTTTTGAACTTGGCGAAGGCGTCGAGAAAAAGGGCGATGACTTTGCTTCCGAAGTGGCCAAGATGGCGGCGGGTTAAGTTTAAGGGTAGGTTCATCGCGGATTGAGGAGATCCACATCCATGACAAAATCGCGGTTCAAGCGTGTTCTGCTGAAGATATCGGGCGAGGCCCTGATGGGGTCAGGGGAATACGGCATTGAACCGGCGATGGTCAACCGTATTGCCGGCGATATAAAGGAAGCCGTCGATCTTGGCGTTGAAGTCTGCCTGGTGATCGGCGGCGGCAATATTTTTCGCGGCGTCTCCGGCGCAGCCGTCGGCATGGACCGCGCGGCAGCCGATTACATGGGGATGCTGGCCACGGTTATCAACTCGCTGGCCGTTCAGAACGCTCTCGAAAAACAGGGTATTATCACGCGCGTGCTGTCCGCCATCCCGATGGCGACGGTCTGCGAGCCGTATATCCGCCGCCGCGCCATGCATCACATGGAAAAAGGCCGCGTGGTGATTTTCGCTGCGGGTACGGGCAATCCATTCTTTACGACGGACACGGCGGCAGCGCTGCGCGCCTCGGAGATGGGCTGCGATGCGCTGTTCAAGGGCACAAAAGTGGACGGCGTTTATACCGCCGATCCCGCAAAGTTCCCCAATGCCAAGAAGATCGACAAGATCACTTATCTTGAAGTCCTGTCGAAAGATATAAGGGTCATGGATGCGGCGGCAATTTCCCTTGCGCGGGAGAACAATATCCCGGTGGTCGTATTCTCGATTAAACGTCCGGGCGCCTTTGCCGAACTGATGCGGGGGCGCGGTGAATGTACTATTGTCATGGAAAAAGAGGTGCAGAATGGCTGAGATGAATTTGAATGATTTTGAGCGCCGGATGCATGGCGCGTTCGATGTGCTGAGCAAGGAATTTGTAGGCCTGCGTACCGGTCGCGCTTCTGCTACCCTGCTGGATAACATTTTTGTTGAAGTGTACGGCAGCAAAATGCCGATCAATCAGGTCGCCACCGTCAGTGCGCCGGAGCCGCGCCTGCTCACGGTGCAGGTGTGGGATGCCAATAACACGAAAGCCGTCGAAAAGGCGATTTCCACCGCCGGTCTGGGGCTGAACCCGCAACCGGCAGGAACGCTCATCCGCGTGCCGCTGCCGGGTCTGACGGAAGAGCGCCGCGTGGAACTGGCCAAAGTGGCGTCAAAATACGCCGAGCAGGCCAAGATCGCTGTGCGTAACGTCCGCCGCGAAGGCATGGAAAGCGCCAAGAAGAATAAAATGCCCGAAGACGAACTGAAGAAGACAGAAGATAAAATCCAGAAGATGACGGACAGCTGGATTAAAAAAGTCGAAGACGCTCTCGCCCATAAAGAGCAAGAGATCAAGCAGGTTTAATTCAATGAATATCCCCAGGCACGTCGCCATCATCATGGACGGCAACGGACGCTGGGCGACGGCGCGGGGCCTGAGCCGCACCGAAGGGCACCGGAAGGGCGCGGAAGCGACGCGGCAGGCCATCGAGTCCGCCAAGGAAATCGGCATTCCGTACCTGACGCTTTTCGGCTTTTCCTCCGAGAACTGGAACCGTCCCGCCGAAGAAGTGACCGATCTTATGAACCTGCTTCGGTATTACCTGAAAAAGGAAACCGCCGAACTGCACAAGAATGGCGCACGGCTGCTGATCATCGGCGACAGGTCGCGGTTGTCCAAGGACATTGTGTTGCTGATCGATCATGCAGAAAAACTCACGCAGGATAACGATAAAATCACCGTGGTAATCGCTCTCAGCTATGGCGGGCGGCAGGACATCCTGTTCGCGGCCAAGGAACTGGCGCGGCAGGCTGCGGCGGGTACGGTCGACCCTGAAAAAATGGATGAGAACCTTTTTTCCGCTCATCTCATGACCAAAGGCATTCCCGACCCCGACCTGATGATCCGCACCAGCGGAGAAAGCCGGATCAGCAATTTCATGATGTGGCAGCTCGCCTATGCCGAGCTGTATTTCACCGAAACCCTGTGGCCGGATTTCTCGAAACGGGATATGGAGAAGGCCGTCGCCTTCTTCGATGGGCGCGACCGCCGCTACGGCGGCGTTTCTCCCGCGCGGGAGCGGGGGTAATGGCCATCGACCCCGCGCTCAAAACCCGCATCCGGGGCGCCCTGATTTTTGGTGTCATCGTTCTCGGCGGCCTTTACCTCGGCAGCATTTACTTCACGTCGATGATGGGGGCTGCGGCTGTCTGCGGCATTTATGAGTGGTGCAGAATGGTTGTTCATGAAAAGAAATATCGCATCCCGTTCATGATCGCAGGCTCTGCTTATATCGGCATTTCAATCGGCATGATGGTGTGGCTGCGTAACGGTTCGGAACACGGCCTTTACAATATGCTGACGCTGCTGCTGATCGTCTGGGCGAGCGATATTTCTGCTTATTTTTCAGGTAAAGCCATCGGCGGGCCGAAACTGGCGCCGGTTATCAGCCCCAAGAAAACATGGGCGGGATTTATCGGCAGCAGTATCGGGGCGGCGATTGTTGCGGCGGGGCTTGCATGCCCAGGACTGCTGGAAAAATTCAATCTCGCGACTATCGGCGATCTATCGTGGGCGGGATACGCCGTTATGGGCTTTATTCTTGCCATGTTTGGTCAGGCGGGGGACTTGTTCATTTCTCTGTTCAAGCGGCGCTACGGCGTGAAAGACACCGGCACCATTATTCCCGGTCATGGCGGCATTCTCGACCGGATCGATGCGTTGCTGCTGGTGGCGCTTTTGTTCGGAACGCTGGCGCTGCTGCTCCGATGAAAAATTCCCCCCTGCCATCTTTGGGCAAACAGCCCAAAACCGTCACAATCCTCGGCTCCACCGGTTCGGTGGGGCGCAGCACGGTTGACCTGATTGCAGGGCATCGTGAAAAATTCAAAGTGCGGGCGCTGACGGCGCATAAGAACGTTCTGCTTCTGGCCAAACAGGCGCGGGAGCTGGGTGCAGAATATGCCGTGATTGCGGATGAAACGCTGTACGGCGATTTGAAAAAAGCTCTGGAAGGAACGGCGGTCAAGGTCGAGGCGGGGTATCAGGCGGTTGTGGCGGCGGCTGGGATTCCCGCAGACTGGGTTATGGCGGCGATTGTGGGGGCGGCGGGCGTTGAGTCGACCCTCAAGGCCATCCAGCAGGGAACCACGGTCGCGCTGGCGAACAAAGAATCACTCGTCTGTGCCGGGCCCTTCATGATGGAAGCGGTGCAAAAATACGGCGCAACCCTGTTGCCGGTCGACAGTGAACATAATGCCGTCTTTCAGGTATTGAATATCGAGCAGCATGAGCAGATCAAACGGATCATTCTTACCGCTTCGGGCGGCCCGTTTTTAAGAAAGACGCGGGATGAGTTACGGGGCGTAACGCCGGAGCAGGCTGTAAAACACCCTACATGGAGCATGGGTGCGAAAATATCTGTTGATAGCGCAACAATGATGAATAAATCATTGGAAATCATAGAGGCAAGTTATCTTTTTAATCTAGAACGTGAGAAAATAGAGGTTCTGATCCATCCGCAGTCAATTGTTCATTCAATGGTTGAGTATATCGATGGATCTATCCTGTCGCAGATGGGGGCGCCGGACATGCGGACGCCTATTGCGCATACTTTGGCCTGGCCGCAGCGCATGGAAACGACGGGCGATACCTTAAATCTAATGAATAACATTAATTTATCATTTGAACCTATTGATTTAAAAAGATTTCCGTCCGTAAAAATGGCGCGGGAGGTACTCCATGCGGGGCAAGGCGCGCCGGCAGTGTTCAACGCCGCCAACGAGGTGGCTGTTGAGGCGTTTCTTTCCCGCAAACTGAAATTTTCTGAAATAGAAAGTGTAGTGGGTGAAGTCTTGCAAGTTACGCCTATTCAGCCCATATCAAGTCTCCAGTCTTTGTTTCAACTCGACCTTGATGCGCGGCGTATTGCTTCGAAGGTGATTGCAGGGCTAAACTGAACGACACTTAAAATCCGCTACCGAAAATGAGGGCACTTTAATAATGGAACTATTACATAAGTTTTTAGACGCTCCGGCGGATTTTTTGACGACGTACGTCCTGCCCTTTGTGGTGGTTCTGAGTGTTCTGGTGTTTGTCCATGAATGGGGGCATTACATTATCGCGCGCTTATGCGGCGTAAGGGTCGAGACGTTTTCTATCGGCTTTGGCAAGGAAATATTCGGCTGGACGGACAAAAAGGACACGCGGTGGAAAATCAGCTGGGTGCCTCTGGGCGGTTACGTCCAGATGTTCGGGGACACCGACCCGACCAGCGCGAAGCATGAGGATGAAGCCAAGCACCCGTTGACGGATGCGGAAAAGAAAGTGGCATTCTATACGCAGTCAGTTGCCAAGCGCTCCGCCATCGTTTTTGCGGGTCCGGCGATCAACTTCATTTTTGCCGTTATTATTCTGACGGCGCTGTTTGCCTTGCAGGGACAGCCGTACACGCCGCCGGTCGTGGCCAAGCTGGTGGTCGGTTCGCCCGCCGAAAAAGTCGGTATCCTTCCGGACGATAAAATCCTCTCGATCGACGGTCGGCCGATGCGGCGTTTTCAGGATATGGCGCAATACATATCTGTCGTGCTCGACAAGGAAGTCGAAATAACGCTGGTGCATGGGGCCGGCAAAGATAAATGGGGTGATATTCCGGTCACTGTTCGTGTGAAGCCGGAATTAATAGATGAGGTAGACCGTTTCGGCTTTAAAAACCAGCGGGGCAGGGTCGGTATCATCGGCCCGACCAAGGCGTTTGCCATGGAAAAGCATACGCTGGTTTCCACCTTCGTGGCGGCGAACAAGGAAGTATGGAGTATCTCCCTCAG
>JAHFPI010000073.1 GCA_023266795.1 Rhodospirillales bacterium | reverse complement strand
AAGCATAGCGAACGGCATTGTGTAGGCCAGTCCGATGATTTCCGTGCGGTCGCGGCGCTGCGTGGAAAGGCCGTTGGTCAATACGTGCATATTCAGGCCCAGCCGGCTTTTATCATCAAACTGATATGCCAGTTCAGTGCCGGCCCGGAAGGCGAGCGTTCTGTTCAGATCGTATCCGCCGCCTTTTTTGTAGGCGCCAACGGCGACGGAGGGCATCATAAACACATGATCGGTAATATTGAAGGGTACGCCAAGACCGCCGTAACCCAGCATGGAGCCGTTCGTTGCCACCATGGCGCCGAAGAGGGGCTGCAGGAAACCGGCGATTTTGAGGCCAGGCTGCCACTCCAGATTAAAGGAGGATGCCTTCTGATTATGCGTGAAAGGGTCATACATCCCGACACTTAGGCCGAAGAAAGATGTGTTGGGCTGGACCTCGACCACTCTTGATTCCGGAACAGGCGGTGGCGGAAGTTCCGCTTTAGGCGGCTCTGCGGCCGCAACGGGCGGCGGTGCAGCTTCTGCTGCGGGTGGCGGTGGCGGCGGTGTCTCGGGAGGGGTGACGTTAACGGGCGGCTGATTATTCTGGACGTCACTTTGGACCGGGGCTGGAGCTGGCTGCGGCAGTTTTTCTTTGAAAGGCATACCGTCAGCGAAGGCAGCCGTGCAGACGGAACAAAACAGCAAAAGTGAAGTACCCATAACGAGAGAGGAAACCCTGAATTTCATGGTAGCTATCTCCTTGTTTAAACCCTGTTATTACTATGGAGGGAGTTATTTTTTGAGGCAAGCGAAAACTATGCTTTTATGGTACGGAAGGCATTTGTTGCCCTAATCAATTCACTAGTGATGCCGGGCTCGGAGGCGGCGTGACCGGCATCCGGTACTATGATAAATTGCGCCTCCGGCCAGCGTTGGTGAAGTTCATAGGCAGTGACAGGCGGACACACGACATCGTAGCGCCCCTGGATGATCGCGCAGGGGATGTGCCTCATTTTGTGGATGTTCTGCAGCAGGTAGTCGTCGGGATCGAACTTATTATGAACAAAATAATGGCACTCGATCCGTGCAATCGCGTAGGCATATCCGGGGTTGTTATTTTCTTCGGTATTTCCTTCAGCAGGCGCGGCGGGAATAAGTCGAAGGCAGGCGGTCTCGTATGCGCTCCATCTTTGTGCTGCAGGAAGATGAATGGTTTTATCCGGATGAGTCAGAAGCCGGTAATAGGCTTTGAGGATGTCGTCCTGCTCTTTTGCGGAGAGGGGGGAGACAAAATCTCTCCACGCCTCCGGGAATGTAGAGCGCATGTTATACAGGAACGCGTGAATTTCCTGCTGTCGCATGAGGAAAATACCGCGCAGGGTCAGGCTTAAAACACGAAGAGGATGCTGGATGGCATAGGCCAGCGCGAGGGTGCTGCCCCATGATCCCCCGAAAACGTGCCAGCGGTCGATCTGAAGGTGTATCCTGAGTTGTTCAATGTCCGAGATTAAGTGAGCAGTTGTATTTTGGCGCAGTTCGCCCTGCGGGGTTGAGCGTCCGGCGCCGCGCTGATCAAAAATAATAATCCGGTAATGCTGTGGATCGAAGAATTGACGGTGTTTTGGCGCAGCTCCCGCGCCGGGGCCGCCATGCAGAAAAACAACGGGAATGCCTTTTGGATTGCCGGATTGTTCGTAGTAGAGCGTGTGGATGTCATCCACCTTCAGGGCGCCGCTGGCGAATAAATCTAACGGAGGATAGAGCGTTAAAAGTGCGGAGGGATGGAATATCATTTTTTTGCGGCAGGCGGAAATTCTATTTGCTCTATATGCGTCACTTCCATCAGCGGCCCGTTACTTTCTTCCACCCAGCCACGGACACGCACTTCGCGATTTTTCCAGGTGAGGGGGTCAAGGATTTTGCGGAGATCCTTATCCGATATATCCTTTAAAAAATACAGCCCCCAGTTTTTCGCTGAAACCCGGAGGGTAAAGTCAGTTTTCCAATCTTCGCCGAAGTTAAAAAATATAGTGTCCTGCTTTGTGGCCACGCTCAGGATTTTGCCTTCGACAATCTGGTAGCTGCTTGTGTAGTTCTTCACGTTATTTGGTGTTTTGATGGCATATATCGGATTTGCCCAGAAGCCCAAATGCTGAGCGCGCGCCTTTTGTTCCATTTGCAGCAGGGGATCCATCATTTTCCTGCTTGTTTCAGAACTGAAGGCCCAAGCCAGGCCCTTTGAGATCATATCTCCCTGAATCCACGCTTTGTTGTCGTCGCGTACAACATGAGCGAGGGGCACGCCATACCGGTCAAAGTTGTTGTCCGGATCGTGATACGTATAAATGGTTACGCTTTTATTCAGGAACTCGCGCTTTAACTCGTCCAGAGCCGAGGCATCTTCATAGGGCGGTATGCGCATATTATCGAGTTTGTAACGCTTATTGTTGTCCAGCAGTATCAGGTCTGATTTGAGGATTTCCTTGACTGTGCCGCTGTCGATCTGCGGCAGTTCTTCAGGGCGCATAAATGGCAGTTCCTGAGCCAGCGCCGGGATTGCCAGCATCAGCAGCAGGATAAGCGCCGAAAAGGAAGTATAAAGAACGTTTCTCATTCTTTCATCATTAGCACGATTAAGGGATAGAAATGAAGGCTGAAAATGCCGGTCAGCCCTAAGCTGCCACAATTTACAGCACATCTCCCTGTCCCGACATCTCGGCGCAGAGCAATTGGTCGCCGCCGTCCAGACTGACGGTGGCAGGGCCGATCCGAAGCCCCTGATGGTCAGGGTCAAAGCCACGGATGACGGATTTGAAGGGGTGGTAGGTTTCCTGAATCTGGCTGAATTGCTTGGACGCCCACCAAAAGTTATCCCCCTGCGCAACGAGCGGCAGTTGCGGATCCAGTCCGGCGTGGACAAACAGGAGGTTATTATCGTTGCTGGTAAGGTTTTCGGTGAAAGCGGCACGGTGCAGGATGGAAAAAAACTTTTCATGGCCCGGATGCAGGCGGACAGAAAGTTTGAGTGCGGATGTCCATTTCGTCATGCTGAGGACGCCTTCCCGCGCGACACGCGCCGCCTCATCAAAACTGCTGCCGTAGCCGTTCAGGACAGCCTCCATTTCGGGATACCGCCGCACCATCCAGTCGATGACCTGACGGGGGCTGGGGGTAAGTTGCAATTGCAGCAGCTTGCTCCACAATTCTTCCTGAATGCCGCGCAGATAGACAAAATCCTCCGTCTGCATGTCGGGGAGAGCAAGTAGCGTACGGCGGAAATAGAGAATTTCGTCCAGCGTTTCAATCGGCAGGGCTTCCTGTCCGCTCAGGTAGTTTCCGGTATAGAGCAGCCGGTCGCCGGGAGCTATTTTGCCGAACAGGGTCTTATGCAGCGTGACCAGCCGTGCCTGTGCGCCGTGAATTGCAGCCATTACCCAGATCTTACGGGGTTGTCCGAGATTGGAAAATTTGTTTTTAAAGGACATAAGGTAAAGACTACCTGCTTTTAAAAGAAAATAAAAGGCGGCCCTGTTACAGGCCGCCTTTGTATTCAAATTCAGGTATCTTTAAGCGACGTTGGAAAGAACCGCCTCAAGCTTTTCAGCGGCTTTTTTCTCGTCGATCTTTTCAATTGCGGCGACTTCACGGGCAAGGCGTGCCAGCGCGGCCTGATATATCTGGCGTTCGCTATAGGACTGTTCGCCCTGATCCCCGGCTTTCTTGAGGTCGCGGAGAACTTCAGCGATGGAAACGGGGTCGCCGGAATTGATCTTTGCTTCATATTCCTGAGCGCGGCGGCTCCACATGATACGGCGCACCTGCGAGCGACCCTGTAAAGTGGCCAGCGCATCCTTCAGGCGATCCTTGGAAGACAGCTTGCGGAGACCGGAAGCTTTCACCTTGGTTACGGGCAGTTTAAGACGCATACGGTCTTTTTCGAAACAAATGGTATAAAGGGTAATGGACATGCCGGCGATCATCTGCACTTCCACGCCTTCGACCTGACCGACGCCATGCGCCGGATATACGACAAAGTCACCGGCGACAAAGTCCAGCTTCTCGACCTTCTTTTCGACAACGGGAGCAGAAGTCATAACTTTGGACGCGACAACTTCAGGAGCCTTCGCTTTAGGGGCGGACGCCTTTTTTTGTTGAGGCGTGACTCTGACGGTCGTCTTGTTACCTTTTACGGTGACTTTAACGGCTGTTACAGTTTTTTTAGCGGGCGCAGCTTTAACTGCAACGGATTTTTTCGCTTTGGAAACCGTTTTTGTCTTGGTTGTCTTTGCCATCTAACCCTCGTTCTAAAGCAGAAAATTCTGCAATTTCATCGGTATACATACGTTCCATTACTTCTTGAGTGAAAAAGGAGCGGAACTACACCTGTTAGTGACTATAACTGAAATATCATAACAATTAAAACATTTATTAAAAATTTATTAACAACTATAATTATATGAAAAATTAAGGGCTTAGACAGAGAAAATTTCCCTTTTTGGCGCAAAACCGGCTTTAAAACCGGTCCGGGGAATCGCCTTGCTTTTAAGGCGGGGATTGTATTAGTTTCAGCGCATGTCCCTGCCTGAAGCCTTTAAAGATGAGCTGCGCGCGCGCATTCCGTTGTCCGATATTATCGGCAAACGGATGAAGCTGACCCGCGCGGGGCGGGAGTATAAGGGGTGTTGTCCTTTTCATAAAGAGAAAACGCCGTCATTTACCGTGAACGACGTGAAGGGTTTTTACCACTGTTTTGGCTGCGGGGCTCATGGGGATTCTATCGGATTCCTGATGAACCACGACAACATGTCTTTTATGGATGCCGTGGAGCAGCTGGCTAGTATGGCCGGGATGCAGGTTCCCAAATCCACGCCAGAGGACGAAAGAAAGTACAAGCAGCAGGCATCCCTCTATGACCTGATGGAAGCCGCCGCGAAATACTACGAGCAGCAGCTTCATGACGTCAAAAACAAAAAAATCTTGCAATATCTAAAAGAAAGAGGCCTTTCCTTAGAAACAATCAGAAGTTTCAGGTTGGGATTTTCTACGCCTGAGGAGCAGGGTTTGAAGCAAATCCTGCTTAAAGCGGGGTTCAAAACGGACGCTATAATCGAAGCTGGCCTGTTTAAAAAATCAACTAAAAATCAAAACGATATATATCCATTCTTTAGAGCGAGGGTGATGTTCCCTGTGCTGGATATTCAGGGACGTGTCGTTGCTTTCGGGGGGCGGGTTCTGCCGGAGAGATACGGCGGTCCGGCGGACAAGTCGGCACCCAAGTATATCAATTCCCCTGAAACGGCCATCTTTCACAAGGGGCGAATGCTTTACGGTTTATCGCGCGCGCGCAAAGCGATCGGCGATGGCGAGCCGGTCGTTGTTGTCGAGGGCTATATGGATGTGATTGCGCTGGCGCAGGCGGGCTTTAAGGCTGCCGTTGCGCCCTTGGGCACTGCACTGACCGAACCTCAAATTCAGGAGCTGTGGAAGGTTATGCCGCCAGATAAGCGGGCGCCTATCTTGTGCTTCGACGGAGACGTAGCCGGACAGAGAGCTGCCGGACGGGCGCTGGAGCGCATTTTCCCGATTCTTAAGCCCGACCACTCTGCAAAATTTGCCTTTTTGCCGGCGGAGCACGATCCGGACAGCCTTATCAAGGACGAGGGCGTTCCGGCGATGGAGCGTGTACTCAAAAATGCCATCGGTCTTTTCGACATGATGTGGAAGGAAGAGGAAAAAGACCGCAACATGTCCCAGCCGGAAGCCAAGGCGGGTTTTCGGGCGGGGCTGGAGAAGCGGGCGCGGCAGATTGCCGATATGACGGTGCAGCAGTTTTTTATTCATGAGATTAATCAAAAAGTTAATGAAGTTTTTTTAAGTCGTTCATCAGCCAAGGGTCAGACTTCAGGGAAGCCCTTTTTTAAAGGAAAGCCGGTTCAGCCCGGTGTTCACAGCCCTTACCGTCCGAACAGCGTCAGGGCGGAGCCGGTCAAGTCCAAAAAACTCCGCCAGTCGGACCGTGTGCGGATTTTACTGGCGCTGATGATCCACTATCCGGAGCTTTACGAAGAGTTTGGAGAGGATTTCGGCACGATCGAGATTGCCAATACGGAATATGACCATATCCGGCAGGAACTGATTAATCTGCTCGGAGAGCAGAACAGCCTTGACTATCAGGCGGTTAAGCAACATCTTAATGAATCAGGGCATGGCAAAGCTCTGGAGACGATATTCGATGCTTCGCTGTATCTTCATGCAGGGTTTGCGAAGCCGGGTCAGCCGTTCGATGTGGTGCGTCAGGCGTGGCGGGACGTATGGGAGATAGGGTTTAGGAACGCGAGGATGGCCTAGGGTGTTTGATGATTCGAAATCAATCGGATCAATGAGGTTTTTTATTCAGGAGTACAGCGCGGATGGTCGCGAAGGCAAACGAAGAACTCGAAACGGACGGCGCCGAAGAAGCTGATGATACAGCGCTTCAGGGCGCTCTGGCGAAGACCGTTAAAAAGATTATTGCGAAAGGCAAGGAGCGCGGCTACGTCACCTACGACGAGCTGAACAAACTTTTGCCTGCGGGAGAATTCACTTCCGAGCAGATTGATGAAACGATGGCGATGCTGTCGGATATCGGCATCAACCTTGTTGAAGATGAATCCGATGCGGATGAAGAAGCCGCGCCCGTTGTCGCCGTAGACAAAGATGAAGAGGAAGCGGAGGCCGGAAATCTTGCCAAGGCCGATCTGGGGCGCACCGATGATCCTGTGCGGATGTACCTGCGCGAGATGGGCTCGGTCGAGCTGCTGTCGCGCGAAGGCGAAATTGCGATCGCCAAGCGCATCGAGGCCGGGCGTGAAATGATGATCGGCGGCATCTGCGAAAGCCCGCTCACCATCCAGGCGATCATGAACTGGCACAAGGCGCTGGAAAACGGCGAAATGCTGCTGCGCGACATCATCGATCTGGAAGCAACCTATGGCGAGGGAGAGCCTGAAGCCGGAGGCGCCGGAGGCTTTGAAGAAAAGAACAAAGCCATTCAGGCCGCCGTTGCCGAAAAGATCGAGAAGAAAGAAAAAGAGCGCCTGAAGGAAGAAGAAGCGCGCAAGAAGGCTCTGGCCAAAAAAGTGCGTAACGAGGACGACATCATCATCGAGGACGACGAGCCCGCCAAACCCGCTGAAGAAGAAGGCGAGATGGACGAGAGCAGCCTGTCGCTGGCGGCGATGGAAGAGGAACTGAAACCGCAGGTCATCGAAACCTTCAAGGCCATCACCAAGGCGCACAAGAAGCTCGCCAAGGTGCAGGAAGAACGCCGTCTGGCACTGGAGCAAACCAAGGAGATCCCCAAGCGCCTGCAGGACAACTACCGCAAGTGCAAGATCGAACTGGTCGACCTGATGCAGTCCGTGCGGCTGAACGCCTATCGCTCCGAGCAGCTGATTGACCAGCTCTATTCCATGAACCGCAAGCTGATCGGCCATGAAGGCCAGATCATGCGCATGGCCGTGGCCTGCAATGTCGGGCGCGAGGACTTCCTTCAGCACTGGCAGGGCGGCGGGGAGAACGATTCACGCTGGATGACCAAAGTTTCCAAGCTGACCGGCAAGGGCTGGAAAAAATTCACCGAGAAGCACAAGAACGACGTCAAGCTTGTCCGCGAGGAAATCGACAAGGTCGCGCACGCGGCGGCGCTGCCGCTGAGCGAATTCAAGCGCATCGTCCATACCATCCAGAAGGGCGAGCGCGAAGCGGCCAAAGCCAAAAAAGAAATGGTCGAAGCCAACCTGCGTCTCGTCATCTCGATTGCGAAGAAATACACCAACCGTGGCCTGCAGTTCCTCGACCTCATTCAGGAGGGCAATATCGGCCTGATGAAGGCGGTTGATAAATTCGAATACCGTCGCGGCTACAAATTCTCGACCTACGCGACATGGTGGATACGCCAGGCGATCACGCGCTCCATTGCTGACCAAGCAAGGACCATCCGTATCCCCGTGCACATGATCGAAACGATCAACAAGCTCGTGCGCACCAGCCGTCAGATGATGCACGAAATAGGCCGCGAGCCGACGCCGGAAGAGCTGTCCGAGCGCCTCGGTATGCCGCTCGATAAAGTGCGCAAGGTCATGAAGATTTCCAAGGAGCCGGTCTCCCTCGAAACCCCCGTGGGCGACGAGGAGGACAGCCAGCTCGGCGATTTTATCGAGGACAAGAACGTCATTCTGCCGGTTGATGCCGCCATTCAGGCGAACCTGCGCGAAACGACCACGCGGGTGCTCGCCACGCTGACGCCGCGCGAAGAACGCGTGCTGCGCATGCGTTTCGGCATCGGCATGAACACGGATCACACGCTGGAAGAAGTCGGCCGGCAGTTCTCTGTTACCCGCGAACGTATCCGCCAGATCGAAGCCAAGGCGCTGCGCAAGCTGAAACATCCAAGCCGCTCCCGCCAGCTGCGGAGCTTTTTGGATACATGATTCCCGCAAGGGAACGGTGGGCCTGTAGCTCAGTTGGTTTAGAGCAGGCCGCTCATAACGGTCTGGTCGGGGGTTCAAGTCCCTCCGGGCCCACCAATTTAAATACATTCCACGACACGGGACTGCACGAAAATGCACGTCCCGTCGTTATTTGTGA
>JAHFPI010000072.1 GCA_023266795.1 Rhodospirillales bacterium | reverse complement strand
AGAGCCCGCTCGGCTGGCACATCCTGTACGTCGAGAAAGTCGTCCCCGCCTCCACCAAACCTTTTGAATCCGTCAAGGACGCCATCGCCAAAGACCTGTCGCAGGACAAAATCTCCGAAGCCCTGTACCAGCGCGCCAACAAGGTTGACGACGAACTCGCCGGCGGCAAATCGCTGGCCGAAGTCGCCAAGGAAAATAATGTCGCCGAAACGGTGCTGGAAAAAATCAACGTTCACGGCATGGGCCCCGACGGCAAGAAACCCGACACCAAGCTGCCGCTGTTCGACAAGCTGGTCGCCACCGGCTTCACCCTCCAGAAGGGCGCGGCCAGCCAGCTGATCGAGACGCCGGAGGGCGCTTTCATGATCGCCAGCGCCAGGGATATTTTCCCATCAACGCAGCAGCCGTTCGACAAAGTCCGCGCCGACGTGCTCGCCCGCTGGACGAAAGACCAGCAGCTCAAGTCGCTCAGCGACAAGGCCGCCAAGCTCATGGAGCGCCTGAAGCTGGGCGAGTCCTTTGACAAGATCGCCGCCGAGTTCCAGCAGAACGTGAACACGACCGATCTGGTGCAGCGCGGTACGCCCGCGCTCAAGGCAAAACTGGAAGACAACATGCTGTCCGCCCTCTTCTCGCTCGACAGCGTTGGTCAGGCGACGACCGTCACCGGCGACAACGCCATCACCGTCATCCGCCTCGCCGAACGCAAGGTCCAGCAGCCCGAGGCAAAAGCCGCCAAGGACGCGGCGGAAGAGATCAGCGCGATCCTCAACCGTTCGCTCAAGCAGGACCTTCTGGCGCAATACCGCCTGAACCTGATGGCAAAATACGACGTCCGCATCAACGACAAGCTGATGGGCGAGATGTACGCGCCGAAGGATGACAATGACCAGACTGATGCGGCAACGGGCGGGGATCAGTAAAACGCCTGTAGCTGTCGTCCCTGCGTAAGCAGGGATCCAGTTGGTGTTTTTATGTCGACGTCTTTGTTAAACGATCACCGGCACCGTATCGAACAGCGACGATACCGAACGCTCTTCGCTGATGCGCAGGATGGCTTCGCCGATCAAAGGCGCGATGGGCAGGTATTTTATTTTTTTGCAGGCTTTGGTTTCGTCCGTGGCGGCGATGCTGTCGGTGACGACCATTTCGCTCAGCGGGGATTTTTCGATCCGGTCCACCGCGCTGCCGGAGAAGACGCCGTGCGTCGCCAGCGCCCGCACCGAGGACGCGCCGTTGTCGATCAGCGCCGCCGCCGCGTTGCAGATCGTTCCCGCTGAATCAACCATATCGTCGATCAGCAGGCATTCCCGCCCGTCGACTTCGCCGATGACGTGCATGACTTCAGAGATGCCCGCCTTCTCGCGGCGCTTGTCGATGATGGCGAGCCCGGCATCCAGCCGTTTCGCCAGCGCCCGCGCCCGCACCACGCCGCCGACATCCGGCGAAACGATGGTCAGCGGCTTGCCGCTTTTGGTTTTCTGCACATAAGGCACGAACACCGGCGTGCCGGCGAACAGGTTGTCCACCGGAATATCGAAGAAGCCCTGGATCTGCCCGGCGTGGAGGTCGAGCGTCAGCACGCGGTCGGCGCCGGCGGTGGTGATGAGGTTGGCGACCAGCTTGGCCGAAATGGGCGAACGCGGCCCCGTCTTGCGGTCCTGCCGCGCATAGCCGAAGTACGGGATGACCGCCGTGATGCGCTTGGCCGAGCCGCGCTTGAGCGCGTCGAACATAATCAGCATTTCCATCAGGTGGTCGTTGGCCGGAAAGGAGGTGGACTGAACGACGAACACATCCTCGCCGCGCACGTTGTCGAGGATCTCGACGAAAATCTCCCCGTCGGCGAAACGCTTGGTATTCACCGCCGTCTGCGGAATGCCAAGATACGTCGACACCGCCGCTGTGAGCGGCTGGTTGCTGGAACACGCAATAAGTTTCATTTTTCTCTCGCCCATGCTTTTAAAGACTCAGGTTGAAGATACGAGGCTAACCTACAGAATTTCGCGGGGAAAAGGCAAGGATTAACGACTACTTCCCCCCTCCTCTGGGAGAGGAAGGGGCCCGCCGAAGGCGGGATGGTGAGGGTACTTGTGTATATGTTTCAACGTTTTGCATTGATAGTACCCTCACCCTGACCCTCTCCCAAAGGAGAGGGAATATGCGCGGTTATTTCCGTATAAATAAACCCCGCCCCCATTATGAAGCTGGTCTAGCTAATAATCCATTTGAGTTGTATTTTGTAATAGGGTGTTTATTCAACAATCAAAATCACAGAGAAATGAAATTTTTTAGCAAAGATACACTCAACCGGATCGGTTCATTCATCGTCGCCATGGGTGCGCTGGCGGGTTTCCTGTCGCTCTGGCTGCAGTATAACGGCGCCAAATTCCACCAACCCGTCGATCAGCAGGATGCCATCCTTAAGAACTACAATGAGTCCATTGCTTTAGCGGAAAAACAACATGACGAAAAGAAAGCGGATGGGCTGCGGCGCGAAATGGATAAATATCTGTCGGACTGGCGGGACAAACAACAACTCACCGAACTTGTTCCCCATATAATCGATCTCCCCCTCGCGGAAATCCCCGCCAAAGAAAAGGAGCGTGTCAAAGCAATGCTTTCCCGCCTTGAAAGCGCCGGACTGACCGCTTTCATACCCAAGGGCACACTTGGCGACGCGCAGCTCATTAGCGGGGACGCCGGGAAAGCCGCCATAGAATACACTTCAGCTATCGCTGCAAATCCGGATAGTCCACAATATTATTCTTCACGGGCGCGGGCTTATGCCGTTTTGACAAATGAAACCACCAGCGTCCCCGAGAAAGAAGAGCTCGCAAGAAGAGTGGAAGAAGATATGGATACGTTCAGCCGCCTTCAAAAGGCGACCAGAAAGTCAATCGTATTTCCAATCGACCCCATCGTTTTTCAGGTTGTATCTGAGGCGAAATAACGGCGCAGGAAGATATCGGTTTTCGCCGGTGTGGCGCTGTTCTTGACTGCTCTTGACCTAGCCAATATCCCCATTGAGTTATAGTATCGGCATTATGCACTCCATAGTAAAAATTGATAAAATTACGGCCGCAGGATGCCAAATAGACACGGCTATTGAGTTGGCACTGTCCGATAAGGATGTAGTTTCCGCCGCTGTATTGACGCATAGTGCATGGAGCATTGTTAAAGACCTACTGATAGTCAAAGGAATTGAATCTTCACGATCATGGATGCCAGAACATTTTCCCAATTCAACAGAAAACGAGGTTTGGAAAAAGCTTGATGAAGTATGGATGTTTTGTAAGCACGCCAATAAAGATCCAAATGCTATAATAGAATTTTCATCCAAATATATAGAACCCGCCTTATTTCTGTTGCTGTATGACTTTTCACAAATTTCAGTGAAGTCAAAGACAATGGATGTTTATGAACTCTGGTTTATCGCCACAAATGAAAACCTCTATAAAACTTATGATGTTTTCACGAGTGCATCAGAATTTTTTCCAAGCATCAATACAATGAGTCCTGCTAAACAACGCATGGTAGGCCTTAAAGCCATATTATCTATCACTTAACTACGTTAATCCCCCTACCTAATCGCAATAACCGAAATCTGCAATCCAAACCCCTTCTCGCTCCGCAGAAACGCCCTGCGGTTGCTGAAGTAGGTGGACTCACCGGTCAGGGTATCCTGCTTTGTATCGTAGATGGTTTTTACGCCCGCCTGATGCAGCCGCGCGGTGACGTAGCCGGGCAGGTTGAAGAGCAGATGCCCGGGGCGGGGCGAGGGTTTGAAAAATTTTTCGTTCGTTTTGTCCTGTGCGAGGAACGGGGTTTTGAAATCATCCTTCACTTCGTAGGAGTTCGGGCCGATGCAGGGGCCGAGGGCGGCTTCGATATGCTCCGCCTTGGCGCCGAGTTTTATCATCGCCGCGACGGTGGACTCCACAACGCCGCCGACCGCGCCTTTCCATCCGGCATGGGCCGCGCCGATGATGCGTTCTTTTTTGGACATCAGCAGAACCGGCACGCAATCCGCCGTCAGGATGCCGAGGCCGAGGCCGCGCTCGGCCGTCACCAGCCCGTCGGCTTCGGGCGCGTTGTCGATGTTCCACGGTTTTGTCACATGCACCACGGTATTGCCATGCACCTGCCGCGCCGTGACGAGACGCTCCGGCGGCAATCCCAGCGATGCCGCCGCGCGCGCGCGGTTTTCGCGGACGCTGGTCTGCTTGTCATCCATCCGCAGGCCGCAGTTGAGCGAGGTGTAAAGCCCCGTGCTCACGCCGCCCTGCCGCGTGAAAAACCCGTGCTGCACCCACGGCAGCTCTTCCAGATCAGTCGTCAGAAATTTCATCGTGATGCGCCTCAACCCCTGCAGGCTCGAACCCTGCTGGTTCGATTGTAGCCGCTTTCGGCGTCAGAGCCATCACTTTAAACAGCCGCCCCATCGCCTGCGGCGCGACCAGCCGGCACAGCGCTGACATAATATCCCGCCGCTGCTTGTCCGTCGCGTTTTCGCCCAGCTTTTCCGCCCGCGCCTCGATGCCCACCGCGATCAGGAACTGCCCCTGCGTAACCGGCCCCGCGACGGCCGCCGACTGCCCCGCCACCGTCGCCAGCGTGCCGAAATCGACATGGGCAGTGATGTCCCTCTCCCCCGGCGCCTCCAGCACATCCGCATAGCGGTGCTGCGAAACGGCCTGCAGCGTATCGCCGAGGCCGGGGAGCGCGTGGCCGTAGTCCAAAATCAGCGCCGCCCCGCCGCAGCGTTTGAGACGCTGGGAAATTTCATCTATTATGCCAAGCGACGCGGGGCTAATCTCGAAAATGCTGCCCGCCGGCGCTTCCATGAATTCCTCCGGCATCATGCCGGTGATGTCGAAATCCAGCGGGGTCGTGGTGAATAAAAACGCGTTTTTCTCAGCGTCGTAGCCGACGCAGCGCTCCTGCCAGCCCCCAGCGGTTTTCTTGAACTGGTGGACGGGCAGCGCGTCAAAAAATTCGTTGGCGACGACGAAGCACAGCCCTTCCGGCACTTCGCTGAAGCTGTCATACCAGCCGGCGCGGATGCCCTTCAGCGCCACCGCCTGCACATCCCGCAGCCGCGGGCTGGTCTCGACCAGATGCAGGCTCACCACCGAGCGGAAATCCGGCCACGCGGAAATCGTCCGCATGATGTCCGCCGCCAGCGTGCCGCGCCCCGGCCCCAGCTCCACCAGCTTCACATTCTCCGGACGGCCCATCTGCAGCCAGACATCCACCAGCCACGCGCCGATCATCTCGCCGAACATCTGGCTGATCTCCGGCGCCGTGGTGAAATCCCCCGCCGCGCCGAAGGGGTCCTTGTTTTTGTAATACGCCTCCGCCGCGAGGCTCATGTATTCGGCGACGGAGATTGGCCCCTGCCGTTTGATGCGCTCCGCAAGGGCGTTATGCAGCTTTTTTTGATTTTCGGGCATAATGAATAAGATAAATTCCTGCAAAAAACATGGGAAGCGACAAGAGCTGGCCTAAAGAGAAATATTGCAAAATCAGCCCGACCTGCGGGTCCGGCTCGCGGTAAAATTCGATGATGAACCGGCTGAGGCCGTAGCCCGCCACGAAGATTCCGAACAGCAGCCCCGTCGTGCGGCGGAGGACGGGATTGCGCGCCGCGAAGAACAGCACAACAAACAGGCACAGCCCTTCCAGAAAAGCCTCGTACAACTGGCTCGGATGGCGCGGCAGCCCGCCGCCGTTCGGAAAAATCACCGCCCACGATACCGTCGTGATGCGCCCGTACAATTCGCCGTTGATGAAATTGGCGATCCTGCCGAAGAACAGGCCGATCGGCGCCACCGTCGCCAGAATATCCCCCAGCGCCAGCGGAGAGATTTTCTGGCGGTACGCGTAAACAAAACAGACGGCGGCCACGCCCAGCAGCCCGCCGTGAAAGGACATCCCGCCTTCCCAGATGTAGGGAATACGGAGGGGATTCTCCAGATAATAACCGAAGTTGTAAAACAGCACGTACCCGATCCGCCCGCCGAGGATAACCCCCAGCACCAGCAGCGGCAGGATGTTGTCGATATCCTCATGGTTGGGGCGGCGGTCGCGGTCAAGGTCGGCGAGATGCCCGGCATAAAGCCAGCCGCCCAGAAACCCCGTCAGGTACGCCAGCGCATACCAGCG
The DNA here is from genome assembly GCA_023266795.1 of Rhodospirillales bacterium. Classification (GTDB taxonomy): domain Bacteria; phylum Pseudomonadota; class Alphaproteobacteria; order Micavibrionales; family UBA2020; genus PALSA-926. Next base: position 2,461 of record JAHFPI010000072.1, on the reverse strand, counting down.
GATACCGAAGCTTGCGCCTATATGCACGGCAATCGGGTCTATATCGGGAAAGATTATTCCTGTCATGCGCCGTTCTTTAACATAAAAAGTTAAATTGCCTTGATTGCTGTTAAAACATTGCATAACCTATCATGCCCGTGATAGAAAGACAAAAAAGAGGACGAATTATGAGAAGTAAGCACGATAACCTGAGATTCCTGGACGATCTGGCCAAAGTGGCCAGCGGCGCGGCGCAGTCCTTCGGCGATATGCGCGGCCACGTCAAGACGATGGTCAACGGCTTCCTGAGCGAAATGGATCTGGTGACCCGCGAAGAATTCGAGCGCGTGGAAGCCGTGGCGCAAAAAGCCCGCGAGCGTCAGGTCGAGCTGGAAAAACGCCTCGCCGCCCTCGAAAAAACTTTAAAAGCAGGAAAGAAAAAGAAATGATCGGCGTCCCTTTTGAAATTGCCAACGACGACAACAACCCGATCGACATGGTCGAGGAACTCGCCGAAACCAAAGGCTGGGTTTACTCCCGTCACGACGATTTCACCATCAACATCACCCTCCCCGGCCAGAAAGCCAAGTTCGACGTCAGCCTCGAATGGCAGGAGGAATTCTCCGCGCTGCTCATCGCCTGCTCCCTGCCGATCGCGATTGCCGATGCCAACCGCGAAATGCTCGTCCACGCGCTGGAAAAAATAAACCAGAACCTGTGGCTCGGCCATTTCGACCTGTCCAATCAGGACAAATTCCCGACCTTCCGCCACACGCTGCTGCTGCGCATGATCCATACCGGCCTCGCGGTGGACATCGTCGCCGATATTTTCGACATCGCCGTCGCCGAATGCAACCGCTTCTACACCACCTTCCAGCTCGCACAAGCCGGCGACGTCCGCCTCCACGACGACCTCAGCGCCGCGATCTTCGAGACGATCGGCGAGGCTTGAAGAATACCAGCCGCTATGCGGATTTCATGCTAAAAATGAAAAAATACATTCTGGTCTTTGTTGTTATACTGGCGCTTATGGTAGCCAATGCCAATGCCAATGCCAATGCAATGTTTATATCCCCGCAACCTTTAACAGAGCAACAGCTTGCAGATATTAAAGAGAAAGCCGCCCATGGCGATATAAATGCCGAAATGCAGTTGGCCTTTAACTATTACATACCAGATACCTATAGGCCTAAAGTGCTTACAGGTAAAGATAACAAGCAAGCATTCAAATACTTCAGACAGGCAGCAGAGACCGGCGATGCTTTATCTCAGACCTACGTTGGACTCTTTTATGATAGAGGCAAGGAGGTTGATCGGGATTATAAGGCTGCTTTGAAATGGTATCAAATGGCGGCGGCCCAAGGGTATCCGTATGCACAAGACCTGATCGGCAGAATGTATCGTGACGGTCATGGCGTTTCTCAAGACTACTCCCTTGCAGCAGATTTTTTTAAAAAGGCAGCTCTCCAATATACGAGTTCAAATACGCATTTGGCTCGTTTATATTTTACCGGAGGGCCGGAATTTCCCCAAGACTACGAGAAAGCGTTTTTCTGGCTAAATTTGCCAGCTAATCCCGCTTGGCCTGATGAACGTGTGTTAGCGCCTGCGGATGACCTGTGCTGCGAACATGAAGATTTCACCCATTCGTATTATAGAGAAGTGGAAAAGCGTCTAACGCCTGCACAAATCGAAAAAGTCAAAAAGCAGGTCAAGGACTATAAAATGCCCTCACCAACAAAATGGTCCCCTCTAGATATTAGGATGAGCCAAAGGGAACGGTTTACTCCCCCGTCCAATTTACGTCAGTTTATTTCCCCTTCATTCAATCAATTGCCATCACAACCAAATGGTTTAAAGAGATGACTTCAAAACCATCGGCGAGGCTTAGATAAGTCCTCACGCCTCTTTCATAAACGGATAACCAAACTCACGCGGCGGGACGAAGGTTTCTTTTATTGTCCGCGCGTTGACCCAGCGGACGAGGTTCAGTTTCGAGCCGGCTTTGTCGTTGGTGCCCGAGCCGCGCGCGCCGCCGAAGGGCTGCTGGCCGACGACCGCGCCGGTCGGCTTGTCGTTGATATAAAAATTTCCGGCGGCATTGCGCAGAACGCAGAGCGCCTGCCGGACGGCTGCGCGGTCATTGGCAAAAACCGCGCCGGTCAGCGCGTAGGGCGATGTGCGGTCGACGAGCTGCAAGGTTTCTTCCCACTTGTCATCCGGATAAACGTAAGCGGTCACCACCGGCCCGAAAATCTCCTCGCACAGCAGGCGGTAGTTTGGGTCTTTGGTCTCGATGAAGGTCGGTTCGATGAAATAGCCCACGTCGCTTTTGGCGCCGCCGCCCGACAGGATTTTCGCGTTTTTTTTTCGCATCGGCCAGATATTCGCTGATCTTGGTGAAGGCTTTTTCGTCGATCACCGCGCCCATGAAATTGCGGAAATCGGCCACGTCGCCAACCTTGAACTGCTTCATCATTTC
>JAHFPI010000071.1 GCA_023266795.1 Rhodospirillales bacterium | reverse complement strand
TTTTTGCCAAATGGTTGGCGCAGCAGGCCGAAGCGCTGGGGGTCGAGATATACCCAGGCTTCGCCGCCGCTGAAATCCTCTATCATGCGGACGGGGCCGGGAGTCTTGGTTGTGACGGCGGAGCCGTCAAAGGCGTTGCCACCGGCGATATGGGCGTCAACAAGCAGGGCGAAAAAACCGCCGCTTATCAGCCAGGCATCGAGCTGCACGCCAAACAGACCGTTTTTGCTGAAGGGTGCCGGGGGTCGCTGACGAAAACCCTGTTTGAAAAGTTTGGCCTACGCAAGGACTGCGATCCGCAAACCTACGGCCTCGGCGTGAAGGAGCTATGGGAGATTCCCGCAGAAAAGCATAAGCCGGGGCTGATTGTCCACACCATCGGCTGGCCGATGGATACGAAAACCTATGGCGGCTCGTGGATGTATCATTTTGAAAACAATCTGGTCTCCATCGGCTTCGTCGTCGGCCTTGACTACGCCAATCCGCATCTTTCGCCCTTCGAGGAAATGCAGCGCTTCAAGCTGCATCCTGCCATCAGGAAGTATCTGGAAGGCGGGCGGCGCGTCAGCTACGGCGCGCGCGCTCTTTCGGAAGGCGGTTTGCAATCCCTGCCGAAACTTTCCTTTCCAGGCGGCGTGCTGGCGGGTGATACGGCGGGTTTTCTCAATATGCCGAAAATCAAGGGCAACCATACCGCGATGAAGTCCGGCATGTTGGCTGCCGAAGCACTGGCTGAAATGTTTCAGGCTGGCGATCCGATAGGGAAAGAATGTATCTCTTACCGTCCGAAGTTCGAGGCGAGCTGGCTGAAGGATGAGCTTTATGCCGCGCGCAACATCCGCCCCGGCTTTCATTTAGGGTTATGGCCCGGATTGATTATTTCTGCGATTGATACTTACATCTTTCGCGGCAAAGCGCCGTGGACGTTCAGCAACCACGCGGATCATGACTGCCTGAAAAAAGCGGCCCAGATGCCAAAAATAGAATATCCGAAGCCGGACGGCGTCCTGACCTTTGACCGCCTTTCATCGGTCTTTATTTCGAACACCAATCACGAAGAAGACCAGCCCTGCCATTTGCAGCTGAAAGACCCGACCGTGCCGGTGCGCATCAATTTGCCCCTGTATGACGAACCGGCGCAGCGGTACTGTCCGGCGGGGGTTTACGAGATTGTGGCCGATGAAAAGGGCGCGCCGCGTCTGCAAATCAACGCGCAGAACTGCGTCCACTGCAAAACCTGCGACATCAAGGACCCCACCCAGAACATCAACTGGGTCGTGCCGCAGGGCGGCAGCGGGCCTAATTACTCGAATATGTGAGTGAATAAAACAATCCGGCGCAATTTTATTACCCTCCCTTAAAAGATACTGAAAAACAACCCCCGTTAGTTACGAGTTGTTAACTACTCTATGAGACTCTGTATATATGGCTTCGAATCCTTGCAGTAAGCCATTTTGGAGGGGTTTTTAGGGTGCGCGAATTTAAATTTCTCTATGCTCTGGCTCTGCTTGCTGTCGTTGCCGCATCTGCCAGTGCCTGCGCCCAGAATCAGACTGCCAGCACACCCGAAGAAGTGGCCCTGACAATTCCGGATCACCAGACGTTCTCCGGCAGTTATCTGGCCGGCCGTTTTGCCCAGCGTCAGCAGGATTGGGAAACCGCCCAAAATTATATGGGGACCGTCCTGTCATACGATGCGGGCAATGAGGACATGGTTCAAAGAACATTTCTGCTGGCGCTCGGCTCCGGCAATTTTATAAAAGCCAAAGAGCTTGCAGATAAAATCGTCAAGACGCAAAAGGGCGATGAACTGGCGCTGATTTTTATGAGCTGCGATGCTCTCAGCCGCGACGATTTCGCAACGGCCATGACATTCCTGAATAAATTGCCGGCGGAGGGTTTTGGGCAGTATACCAAGCCGCTGCTGACGGCCTGGTCGCTGATGGGCTCCGGGAAAAAAGCCGCCGCATTGAAAATTCTGGCTGACAACGCCTCTGCCGACGACCCGACATACCGCATGCATGCCGGTATGATGGAAGAGCTGGGCGGGAATATGAATGCCGCCTCCGAGCATTATAAAGTCGCGATGGCCAATGGCCTCAATCTCCACACGGCCGTGATGGTCGGCAATTTCTACGAACGGTATGGCCGTCCGGAAATCACCCTCAGCATTTATCAGGGGCTGGATAAAATCTATCCTTTCAACCCCTTTATCAGCGCTATGGCGGACCGTGACCCGCACCGGAAGATGGAACCGAACATCACGCGGGCGGCGGACGGCGCTGCGCTGGCCCTGTTCGATCTTGCCACGCTCCTTTACGAGAAACGCGCTTACGACAGTGCGCAGATATACGGCAGTCTGGTGCAATTGCTGGCGCCTGCGTCGCCCTTCGCCAAGCTGATGATGGGCGACATCGCGGCCCTGCACAACCGGTATGCCAAAGCCGTTGAGGATTATAATGCCATTGACGCAGCCTCGCCGATCTATTGGCTGTCGCGTATCCGGGTGACTGAAGTTTATGAGGTCAGCGGTCAGACAGACCTGTCCATCAAAATGCTGACCGACATGGCAAAGAACGGCGCGACCCGCATTCAGGCGCTGGTGTCTCTAGGCGACGTCTACCGCCGCCACGGGCAGTTTGAAAATGCTATCGATGCCTATAATCAGGCGCTTGCCGGCGTCTCTCCCGTGACGGAGGAGCACTGGCCGATCATTTATGCGCGGGGCATGGCCGAGGAACGCCTTAACCACTGGAACCTTGCCGAGAAAGACCTGCTGCAAGCGCTGTCCTTCCAGCCGGATAATCCGATGATCCTCAATTTCATCGCCTATAGCTGGGCCAATCAGGGGGTCAACCTGAACAAGGCGCTGGAATACGCCAAGCACGCCGCCGCGCTGCGCCCCGATGACGGCTATATCCTCGACAGCTACGGCTGGACGCTCTTTCGTCTGGGAAAATATCAGGAATCGATTACCTGGCTCGAGCAGGCGGTCGATCAGGTGCCGGGAGATTCCACCCTGCTTGACCATCTGGGCGACGCCTATTGGCAGGCAGGCCGGCAGAACGAGGCGCGCTACCAGTGGAGACACGCCCATGACCTGAGCCAGGATCCTTCGTTCAAGACGCTGGTACAGCAAAAACTCCAGCACGGCATCGTGGTTCCCAGCCAGCTCGCCCGCAAGGAAGCCAAGCTTTAAACAGGCTGTATGAAGAAACTTCCCCCTTGAATCCTCTCTGCCGATCTTTTACTGTCCCGAACATGTTGAAGAACTGTTCACGGGTTGTAGCATGAGTCTCAAAGGTAAAGTCGCAGTTGTTACGGGCGCTGCCAGCGGTATCGGCAAGCGCATTGCTGAAGTCTATGCCGAATCCGGCGCCAAAGTGGCGATAGTCGATCTTAATTTGCCAGCTGCCAGCACAGCGGCACGGGAGCTGAAAGCGAAAGGCAAGGCAGCTCTCGGTATTCAGATGGATGTGACCAGTGAGGAATCCGTCGAGGCTGGCATGGCGCAGGTGCTCAAAAAATGGGGCAAGATCGATATTCTGGTGTCCAATGCCGGCATCCAGATCGTCAAACCGGTACAGGAGTTCACTTTTGATGAATGGCGCAGGATGATCGCCGTGCATCTTGACGGCGCTTTTTTAACCACGCGGGCAGCGCTGCGCGATATGTACCGGCGCGGCGATGGCGGCGCGATCATCTATATGGGGTCCGTGCATTCGCACGAGGCCTCCAAACTGAAAGCGCCTTACGTAACGGCCAAGCATGGTCTGCTGGGGCTGGCCCGTACAGTCGCCAAGGAAGGCGCTGAAAAAAATGTGCGGGCCAACGTGATCTGCCCGGGATTTGTGAAGACGCCGCTGGTCGAAAAGCAGATTCCTGAACAGGCCAAAAAGTTCGGCATCACCCGTCAGGAAGTGATCAAGAATATCATGCTAAAAAATACCGTGGATGGCGAATTTACAACCGTAGATGACGTTGCCCGTGTGGCGCGTTTTCTGGCGGATTTTGAAACCAACGCGCTGACCGGCCAGAGCTTTGTGGTCAGTCACGGCTGGTTTATGCAGTAGTTCCGGTTTAAGGTTTGTATTTGCGTTGTTGCGGCTGAATCTGGCGCGGATCCTGCCATTGTGCCGGCGCGACAAGGCGGGACGGGTCTGCTGCGGGGTCATAGGCGATGCCATTGTCTGCACCGGCCTTGCGCACGAAGCTCATCAGGCGCAGTGCAATATCATCATTCCAGCTGTGGCCGCTGAAAAGGCCGAAATGCCCGGCGTCTTTCTGCAGGTGATGGAACTTCTTCTTCTGTGCCAGACCGGAGCAGAGGGCGTGGGCGGCAGTGGTCTGGCCCGGCGCAACAATATCGTCCTTCCCGCCTTCGATCGTCAGCAGAGCCGTCCGGGTAATGGCTGACGGATCAACCTTGACGCCTGCGTGCGTGAGCAGACCCCGTGCCAGCTCCTGATCAATAAATACTTTCTGTAACGTCTCCAGATAAAATTTTTCCGGCAGGTCGCATACAGCGAGGTATTCATCATAAAAGGCCTTTATCTTATCGGCGGCCCGCTTATTGCCCAGGGAGAGGTGATTGAACAGTTCAAGATGCGCTGCGGTATGTTCTTCGGGGTGCATCGCCATAAAACTAAACAACTGCAAAAATCCCGGGTATACCAGCCGTCCGGCGCCTGCATACTTATCGGGAACCTCCCCGATCATGTTTTCGGCAAACCAGTCAATGGACTTTTTTTCAGCCAGACGCGTCACGACTGTGGGGGCTGCGCGTGTATCCAGCGGCCCGCCCATGAAAGTCATCGAGAGCGGTTGGCAACCTAATTTTTCCTTCGCCAGCAGCGCGACAGCGGCCAGTGTCGGTACGGTCGACTGGGAAATGGCGACGAGATGCGTGTCGGGGCCGAGTTGTCCGATAAAATCCTTCACATAGGTTATATAGTCATCCAGGCCAAAATCGCCTTTGTCTGCCGGTATGTCGCGCGCATTTTTCCAGTCCGTAATATAGACATCATGATCCGGCAGGAGTTTCGTCACCATATCGCGCAGCAGGGTCGCATAGTGCCCTGACATGGGCGCCACAATCAGTATCTTCGGGTCGTTGCGCTCTGTATTACGCCGGAAATGAAGAAGGGAACCGAAAGTCTTGTCTGCTGCTACCTCCTGCGTCACGGCAACCGTATCTTGCCCTATTCTGGTTGCAGTGATGCCAAATTCCGGCTTGGGATAATCTTTGGAGAGACGATCAGACATTTCCAAGGTGGCGGCAATCGTTCGTCTGGTCTGGCCGAGAAGGGGTTGCGGCGGAAGGCCGTATGGCGCCATCATTTCCAGCCACAGGGACTGGCATGACAACGACATGGCGACAGCGTTGAACTGCGCCCTTAATGTCGTCTGTTGAACCTCGTGAAGAGGGTACAGGATTTTGTTATATTTTTTCATTCCGGTTGTGACTTTAATATTACAGAATTCGAGGGTTGTCCAGCCAAAAATGGAAAATGCTATGGTTCTAAAGAGCTTTACCCGCAAAAATTTCTCGTGGCATAATGAGAAATGTCCCCTAATACCCTGAAAATTTTCGCCCCCGCCAAGATCAACCTGTTCCTGCATCTCACGGGAAAACAGCCGGACGGGTATCATACGCTGCAAAGCATAATGGCGTTTGTGGATGTCGGCGATGATCTGGAATTTTCCAAGCACGACAGCCTGCATATCGACGTAAAGGGCCCGTTCTCCGCTGCGCTGGGGAGCCTGAAGGACAATCTGGTTTATAAAGCCGCCCTGCGCCTGTCTGAACACTACAAAGTCCCGCCGCGCGGAAAAATCATCCTGACCAAGAATCTGCCGGTAGCGGCGGGCATCGGCGGTGGCTCAACGGACGCTGCCGCAACGCTGAAGGGGCTGGCAAAGCTCTGGGGGTTGCGGGAAGAGCCGGACCGTCTTCAGGCAATCGCGCAGCGGCTGGGGGCGGATGTGCCTGCCTGCCTTTATAAAAAGCTTGTCTGGGCGGAAGGCACGGGTGAAAAAATGACCCGCCTTCCTGATATTGACGACATGCATTTTGTGCTGGTCAATCCGCTTATTCCCACGCCGACGGCCGAGGTTTTTAAGAAATTTCGCGGTCGTTTCAGCACGCCTCTCCAGTTTTCGGGCCGCCGCAAATCCGCTACCGCGCGGCTTGCCGACCTGAAGATGTACCACAATGACCTGACAGAGGCGGCCTGCGCCGTTACACCGGAGATTCGCGATATTCTGGCCGCCCTCGCCGATACGGCGGGATGCCTGCTTCACCGCCTTTCCGGCAGCGGCGCCACCTGTTTCGGCGTTTACAGCAGCAGGGAATCTGCTGCCGCCGCCGCTCATGCGTTGAGAGCCGGCCATCCGGCGTGGTGGGTTATGCCGGCCAATATGCTGAAATAAAAATTATTTTGCCGCCGGCGCTTTTGCTGGTGCTTGTACTGGCGCCGGTACCGTCTGCAATACCTTGTCCAGCAGTATCTGCGAGGGCATACCGTCATCCATCAGCCCCACTTTTTTCTGATAGACACGGATGGCGTCTTCTGTCTGTGGAGTCATCACGCCGTCTGCTGTGCCGGGGAGCAGCCCCTGCCGGATAAGCGCCTGCTGAATCGCAGCCACAAGCTTTTTCTGCGCGTCCTGCAGGGGGGGCGGTTTGCTGCTGTCGTCTGCCTGAGGAGGGCTCCCCGGAACGGTTTTTGTGCCTGCCGCAGGTTCAACCATGTCCGCCAGCGTCAGCGCCTGATCGTTCGTGGCGACTGCCGGGGCCTTCATGCGCGTGATGGCTTCCTGCGCTGCGGTATGGCCTTCATTCGCCGCCATCTGGTACCATTCAATGGCCTTGTCCTTGTCAATCGGTCCGATAAAATTGCTTTCGTAGAGCACACCGAGATTATAAGCGGCCTGCGCCACGCCGGCCTTTGCCGCGCGTTTGAAATAACTCACGCCTTTTTCGATGTCTGTTTTTGTGCCGACGCCTTCGATATAGGCAATGCCAAGGTTATACATGGCTTCCGGATGCCCGAGCTCGGCTGCTTTTTCGTACCAGCTGAGAGCCTTCGGCATATCCGCCGTGACGCCTAGGCCCTGATGATAAATCACGCCCAAATTATAATGCGCGTTGGCCACGCCGCCATCGGCCGCTTTGGTGAACCAGTAAATGGCGCGGGGATAATTCTGTGCCACCAGTTTGCCGGAGGCATAGAGCGTCGCCAGATCATGCTGCGCTTCGGGGATGCCCTGATAGGCGCGTTTTTCGAGGTCAGCCAGTTTTGCAGGCAGCGTTGTGTCCGGCGCAGGGGCGGGAATATTTTCCGCGACTGCCGGAGTTGCCGCTACGGGCGTTGCTGTAGTCGGAGTTGTTGCAGCTACAGGAGAAGCCGCTACGGGGGGAGCTGCCACAGGCGGCGGGACGGGAGTTACCGCTGCGGGAGGCGCTGCGACGGTTGCGACTTTAGGCGCGACAACAGGTGTGGATACAGCGGCAGGTTCCGGCTTCTTTTCCGCTACTTTAGGTGCAGCAGGTACAACTGCAACTGCGGGAACGGGCGCGGCTTTTTCAGCGGTTTTCCTGACGGTCGTGATTTCGGGAGGGAGGGAAATTTTTTCCAGTTTGGCTTCCGCTGTTTTTACAATACCGGATTTTTCCGCGACAGTTACCGGCGGTTTGGGCAGGGGCATCGGTTTGACGACGACCACTTCAACCGGTTTCGGCGGTTGTGCGGTTTTCTCCAGCTTGGCCAGCTCTGCGGCATCGGGTAATTTTGGCCCTGCCGCCTGCTGCGGGGGTATGGGGGGCGTTGCGGGCTTGGGCATCTGGGAAGCTACGGTGGCGGGGGTTTCCAGCTGTTCCGTCCCGAGATATTTCCATCCCTTGTTGTCCGGCGCCAGCGAGGCAAACTGGGGTCCCTGCAGGGAATTCAGAACAGCCAGCTGCTCTTTCGTCAGCGGAGAGACGGGATCACGGAAGAGCACAAGGCCAAGAGCAAAAAGTGCAATCGCGCTGCTCATCAGGGAAGCGGTAACCATCCATTTCGGCGTGGCATACACACTGCTCGCCTGTGGGGGCATGGCCGGATCCATGACCACCGGCAGGTAAAGCTTGCCGGTTTTTTCATCGACCGTCGCCGCCGATTCGATAAGAGCCAGCCGTTGCGTCAGGCGGTCGCGTTCGGTCTCCGAGCGTTGCAGCTTGCGCCCCAGAATTTCGACGGCTGTGAATATCTCCGCATTGACGCGCGCCTGCCCCTGAAGTTCCGTATGTGCGGGATCGAGAGGTCGTGCCGTGGCAAATTTGTCGCTTGCGCTCATGTCAGGATATCTCCCGCATCTTAAAAAACATGTCCGGAACCGGATGTCGTATTATTATGACAGCAACTTATCAGATTCTTTGACAAAATCACAGCGTTAAAGTCGATGGTTCATCCGCTGCCTCGGGAGTCGGGTAAATAAAGCGCCCCAAGCCGATGATTTTGCATAAATAAATATTATTATGTTGAGCCTTGCAGAGAGCGGATTTTTTTAATAGTGTGCCCAAGCGACGGCTTTTCGGTCGCAATATTGGGGTGTAGCCAAGCGGTAAGGCAGCGGTTTTTGGTACCGCCATTCCCAGGTTCGATCCCTGGCACCCCAACCACCTCGAACAGTCTATTGCAGATTGATATGGATGTGAAAGCC
>JAHFPI010000070.1 GCA_023266795.1 Rhodospirillales bacterium | reverse complement strand
ATGTGCGCCGCGACCTCAAGCACGCCGACGCAGCGCAGCGCCCGACGCAGGCGCACTATGACCGCTACCTCTGGCTGGTGCAGCATTTCCGCGCGCTCGGCTGGGACAACAGCAAACTCCACGACGCCTCGCCCTTCCGCATCGTTGATCCGGGGTTCAATGCCATCCTGCTCCGCGCCTGCGCCGACCTCGCCGACCTCGCCGAAGCCGTCGGGGAACCGGCGATTGCGGCGAAAAACCGCGCATGGGCAAAAAAAGGCATCGCCGCGCTTGAAAATCTATGGAGCGACAGGCACGGGCAATATCTCTGCCTCGACCGCGTGACGGGGAAACTGATCGACAGCGCCTCCAGCGGCGGACTGCTGACCGTCTTCGCCGGATTGCCGAAAGCGCGCGCCCGCGCCATCGCGCAGAAACTTGAAAATATCGCACAGCACGCGTCATTCCTTGTACCGAGCCACGACCCGCAGGACCCGCGCTTCGATGCGATACGCTACTGGCGGGGGCCGGTATGGCTGGTCGTCAATTACATGATCGCCGACGGCCTGCGCTACGCCGGCGAAACGGCGATGGCGGATAAAATCGCCGCCGACAGCCTCGCCCTCATCACCAAAGGCGGCTTCGCCGAATACTACAACCCCCACACCGGCGCCCCCTGCGGCGGCGACCGATTTACATGGACAGCGGCAATGGTGCTGGAGTTTTTGAGGGATGTTTGAGGGAGGGGGCGGTTTTCGATTTACTCTGACCCGTTTTATTCTTCCTTTGATTATTAGAAAAATAGTTGAACTTCGAAAAAATACCGGCCTAACATCAACCACAGGGAAATGAAATGTTGTCTGAAAAAAAGAAAAAACTACTTAAATTTAGCGCCATCGGCGCTTTTATTCTCTCACTAGTTCTTTTGTTGTCTTTCGGCACCCTATCCCCCTGTGGCATTGCTAAAAAAATACTGACGGAGCGTATGATAGAAAAATTAACAACCGATAAGGAAATGCAAGGAAATCCCTTTGGGGGCATGGCTGTGGCATTAATTCCCTCTATGGTTAACAATATCACTGAAACGCTGTCACCTCCGCGCTGCGCATATGCAGCTGTACGAATGGCGCTTACGGGAGATATTGGTGACGCTAAAAAGCCTGCGGCAAGCTCTGGTACTGTTAAGGAAAATGCTCCAACGCCTGCGGACAAGGTGTTGGGTGAGGTTAGCATTAACAGTGCCGATAGTGATATGAACGCCGATGAAAAAGCATACTTAGATAAAGTAGCTTTAAAAAATATTGAAGTAGGGAAAAGCGTGCTAGATGAACGGGGCGTCTTTGGAGAAATAAAAAACACAGGAGACCGTACGCTATCGCAGGTAGAGATTATCGTTTATTTCCTCGATGAAAAAGGCAGCCCCGTTTACGAAAAAAACTATACGCCGGTACTACAGAGTTCATATCGTCCTACTCCACTCCTCAAATCTGGCTATAGCCAGAAGTTTGGCATGAAGGCGGAGGATGCTCCGTCAGAGTGGTCAGGAAAAGTGTCAGTTAAAATAACATCGGTGAAGTTTGACACTGGACAACAGAAATAAAAAGAGGATCAAAGGGCTTAGAAATCCTTACTGCCCCCTCATATCCCCGCCACCGGAGAAATCGGGGATATTCGTCGTTGCATCAGGAATTTCGACATCGCCGCGATGCAGCGGCGCGTCTGCTTTTCTCAGGCGGGGGCCGCGTAGTTCCCTGTTTTTCAGCCGCTGCCCGCGCTTTTCCTGCCGGAAGCCGCTGCGGCGGCCCTGCATATATTCCTTGTAACGCTGGCGCAATTGCTGCTGGCGTCCCTGCATGGCCGCGATGCGCTGGCGCACCATTTCGCGGCGCTCAAGCCTGACCGTGCCGGCGATGCGCTGTAATTTTTCCCTGCCCCACGCCTTGGCGCGGTCGGGTCTGGCGTGACGGTCGCGTACTGAAGTGCCTTCGCCCTTGTTGACCACTTCCTCGCCGGCATCTGTTTTCAGCGCGACCTGACCTTCGTTCACCGCCACGCTGTACTGGCCGTCCAGATCTCCCGCCCAGAAGTCCGTGCCGCGTATGCCGATCATGCCGACGGGCGTTGCGATATGCACATCGGGATTTTCTTTTTTGCCGATGAGGCCGCTGACATACTGGAACGCTCCCTGCATCACGCCGTAAAGCGCCTTGTTGCCGCTGTTGTCATCGGGGTCGTAAACGTAATCGTCGATTTTGACCTGCGTTTTTTCCGACAGGGTCAGTTCGGTGTTGTCGATGAACAGGATAAAGACGCGGGACTCCGCGCCGGTCTGCACCACATCGTTCAGGTGCAGCGGCGCGTCTATCGCGGCTGCCGCCGCCTGCCCGCCCTGCGGCGTGACACTGGCGCTGCCCTGCACTTCGAGGATTGTGCCGATCACGCCGTCGTTCGCTTCCCCCGCAAGCGCGGGACACGCTGTAAAAATAAGCAAGACCGCCAGGGCGGCAAAAATCAAACGTCCGGCCATGTGAGCACCTCTCCTTTTCCCAGCATATTATATCCACAAAGTTAACATACCGGAAATCTTTATTACATAATCAGTTATCCGATATATGATTACGCCGCCTCTTAAACTTGGTAAAATCGCCGGGAGTTCTATGATTTTTCAGGAGAAAAAATATTAAAACCGGATATGTCATTTCAGGGATAGCGGTTGTCCTGCTGCTCGCGGGCGGCGGCTACGTGTGGAAAACACGGGCGGCCGCCGTGGTCGAGACCGTGCATCCGGTGCGCGGCCCCGCCGTGCAGTCGGTGTACGGCACCGGCACGGTCGAAGCGACGATCATGCTGCCCATTGCCGCCCGCAGCACCGCGCGCCTCATGGCCCTGAATGCCGATGAAGGCGCCTCCGTGATAAAAGGCCAGGTGCTCGCGCAGCTGGAGGACGAGGATTTACAGCATAACCTAAACGAATTGACGGCGCAGGCCGAGTTCACCGCCAGCGATTACCAGCGCAAGGAAGGTCTGGCCGCAAAAGGTTTTGAAACCAAGGCGTCTCTCGATCAGGCGCGCTCCGCCCGCGATGCCGCCGCCGCCGCCGTGGCGCGGGCGCAGACGGAGATCGGCTTTATGAAGCTGACCGCGCCCGCCGACGGCCTTGTCATCAAGCGCGACGGCGAGATCGGGCAGCTGATCCCCGCCAACCAGCCGATCCTGTGGATTTCCTGCTGCGCGCCGCTGCGTATTTCCGCAGAAATCGACGAGGAGGATATCGGCGACATAAAAATAGACCAGCCTGTCCTCATCCGCGCCGACGCCTTTCCGGGGAAAATTTTTCACGGCAAGGTACAGAGCATCACCCCCAAGGGCGACCCCGTGACGCGCAGCTACCGCGTCAGGGTCGGCTTCACCGAGGATACGCCGCTGCAGATCGGCATGACGGCAGAAACCAATATCATCATCAGCGAAACCAAAAACGCGCTGCTGCTGCCTAACAGCGCCATCGGCATGGGCAATAAGATCTGGCTGGTGAAAGGCAACAACCTTATCCCGCAGACGATCCAGACCGGCGCAAAGGGGCCGGAGCAGACCGAAATCCGGCAGGGCGTCGCGGAAAAAGATTTTGTCGTCCTGAAACCTGACGAAAAATTCCGCGCCGGGCAGGAAGTGCATTCCGTCCTTATCCCGCAGGGAAAATAAATGCGCCTGCTCGTCGCCATCGCCCTCAAGCACCTTCTGGCCCGTAAACGGCAGAGCATCGTTTCGCTGATGGGGATTGTGCTGGGCGTGGCCTTTTTTCTCGCCATTTCCTCGCTGATGCAGGGCTCGGAGAAGGATTTTATTCGGCGGCTGGTCGATAACTCGCCGCATATCACCATCGTCGATGAGTACCGCAATCCCCGCGAACAACCGGTGCGGCAGGCATATCCGCAAGGGGCGGTGGAAATCCGCAGCGTCAAGCCGCTGACTGAGACGCGCGGCATCCGCGGCTACGCGCAGATCATGGCCAGCCTGAAAACAATGCCCGATCTGCTGGCCTCGCCCGTGCTGGCCGGACAGGCGCTGGTCAGCTTCGCCGGCAAGGATCTCGGCATCACCCTTAATGGCATGATCCCCGGCGATATACGCAATGTCTCCACTATAGAGAATTACATGATCGCCGGATCGATCGACGACCTGATCGCCAATCCGGACGGCATTGTCGTCGGCGCGGAGCTGGCGCGCCGGATGTCGCTGGTCAGGGGGGATAACATCAGCGTCTCCTCGACGACCGGACAGATACGCACCTTCAAGGTCGTCGGCATCTTCCGCACCGGACGCGCCAGCTATGACGAAGGCCAGACATTTGTCGCGCTCAAGCGGGTGCAGGCGCTGCTGAACCGCCCCAACCGCGCCAACAACATCATCATCAAGCTTACCGACCCCTATCAGGCGCGGCAGGTGGCCGCCGCAATCGAAGCGCAGGTCGGCTACAAAAGCGTTTCATGGCAGGAAGCCTCGGAAGACCTGATGAGCACGCTCACCATCCGCAACATCATCATGTATACCGTCGTCAGCGCCGTCCTTGTCGTCGCGGCCTTCGGCATTTATAACGTTATCTCAACCGTGGTGCTGGAAAAACAACGCGACATCGCCATCCTGAAATCCATGGGCTTCCATGCGCGGGACATCCAGCGCATTTTTCTTTTGCAGGGCATTATTCTCGGAATCATGGGAAACCTTGCCGGACTGCCGCTGGGCTGCGGCCTCATGGCCAGCCTGATGCAGGTGCATTTAAAGCCGCCCGGCGCGACAGAAATGATCCAGATGCCGGTTGACTGGGGCTGGCCGCAGTTTGTCGTCGCCGCCGCCTTCGCCATCAGCGCCGCCGTGCTCGCCGCCTTCCTGCCCGCCCGCAAGGCGGCAAGGGTGCAGCCCGTCGACATCCTGCGGGGCAGCTGACAATGGCCTCTCTCCTCAGAACCGAACATCTGACACGGCGGCTGGAAGGCGAAGTGCCGGTCACGCTGGTGGATAATGCCGGTCTGGAAATTCAGTCCGGTGAATTCGTCGTCATCACCGGACCTTCCGGCTCGGGGAAGTCCTCCCTGCTTTATCTTCTGGGGCTGCTGGACGTGCCCAGCAGCGGGAAGATATGGCTGAATGGCACGGAAACCTCGGCTTACAGCGAAGACCGGCGCGCCGATATCCGTCTGGCGGAACTGGGCTTTGTTTTTCAATTCCATTTCCTGCTCCCGGAATTTACCGCGCTGGAAAATATCATGCTGCCCATGCAGCGGCTCGGCCGCCTATCCGGCGCGGCGATAAAAGAACGTGCAGTGGAACTGCTGGCCAGCTTCGATATGGCTGACCAGATGCACAAACTGCCCAAACAACTTTCAGGCGGCCAGAGCCAGCGCGTGGCCGTGGCGCGTGCGATGGCGAACGATCCTTTGCTGATTCTGGCCGACGAGCCGACCGGCAACCTTGATACGGCCTCCAGCGCCAACGTGCAGAATATCCTGCGCGACCTCGCCCATAAACAGAAGCGAACGGTCATAGCCGTAACGCATGACAATGATTTCGCCGCGACGGCAGACCGCACCATCACCATTGTCGACGGAAAAATCAGAGCTTAAAAACAAAAGCCAGCCACTCCGGTTTTTCAGCCGCAAAGGCCGCAACAGCAAGCCAGACGACAAAAGTTGTTAAAAACGCCCAGACGCCCTGCATCCCCGCAGCAGGCAAGCCGGCTTTTCCTGTCGTTATGGTTTCCGGCAGCAATTTCCTGAAAGCGCTGGCAGCCATGAACTTAATTACAAAGACGGCGGCAGCGAACCCTAAAAGCCAGACGGCCATGTCCGGAACAATAATATCCTGCCCGAGATTCCTCTGCTGCATCGCGGCCAAAACAACCGCACGGAAATGTGTCATATAATATCCGGCAGCCAGCAGCCCGCCAAGAACCGTGCCGGCCAGCAAACCCTTATAACGGGGGCCGGAACCGATGGAGTGCAGCGCCATATCCGCATAGCGAACCGCTGCGCGCGCATACTTATCCGACAAAATGACGGGATATTCCCTGACCAGTTTTTGATAGGCAGTTTTTTTCGAATAGCGGGTAAGGCTATTCATCACCTGACGGATAAGCTTGTATTTGCAGGCTGTGTCGATCAATGCCTGCGCCGCCAGCGGGCCCTTGGACAGCTTCATCAGGGCCGTAATGCCGGGCTTGACGATTGCGTCCAGCAGCGGATCAATCTGCACAATGCGGCCCTGAAGCCCCGCCACCAGCGCCGGGTAGGATTTCCCCTCTATCGAAAATTCAGCAGCAGCAACAGGAAGGCAGGCTATAAAAGGGATAAAAATATGCTTCTCCCTGACTTCCGGCGGCAGCCAGAAGATCTCCGCGTGCCCTTCGGAGGCCAGCTGCCTGATGCCCAGCACATCGATGATTTTCAGGACTTCCGGCGGAATCTGCTGCCGGTCGAGTTCAAACAGGCATTCCGCCTTATAAACGATCTGGTAAACATGGGTCAGGAATCCGCTCAGGCCGCACTCCGTACAGCCGGTTTTTCCCTGCCCCTGGCAAATCGTGCAGACAAGCTGCTTATGCCCCTGACAGAAGTGACACTGGATTTTTCCGATGCCCTGACAGCGCAGGCAGGGAAGGTAAGCGCCGTGATGGTCCTGAGTCCGTCCGGTGCCAAAACATATCTGGCACGGGGTAAACCCCTGCCCGCTACAGGTCACACAAGGCGTGGCGCCGGTGGCATTGCACAGTGTGCAGGGAAGAAACGTCGCCCCATTGCACTTCAGGCACATATCAATGACGGAGAACTCTTTTTTTGTCGCGTGCAGGATGAGCGCCAGCGGCTCCATGCCGAAGCCCTGTTGCGGCGTCTGCCCCAGCGCCTGCAGGATTTCCCGCTGAACGTCCTGCCCGTCCAATAGCGCCTGTATCAGCCCGTCGGTATGGGAATGAACTTCCGCCTGCGAGGCCAGCACCTGCCCGCGCGGGGCCCTGCCCTTGACCTGGCTTGTGGCCATTTCCGGTTTCAGTCCGGCGATAATAGCGCCGGGGAGCTGGTGGATCTGCGTGTCGTGACGCACCAGCCGCACCTGCGCCGCTTTCAGCCCGTTGCCGTCGACCCAGCCGCCCAGAATCCCCGCCGCCTTCTGGCCGATGGCGAGGTGTACTTCCACCGATGCGGCAGGGAGCTGGAAGATTTCCGTCATTTTCTTTTATTTGTTAAAGGGCGCAGCACAAGGTAAATAACAAACGCCAGCGCAAAGCCAATAAACCAAGCATAATTATAAAGGTCCACCAGCGCCGCCGGCACACTCTCCGCGTTGAGGAGTTTGACATTCACCAGAAAACCGGGAAGGCTCGGCAGCGCGCCCAATACAAGCGCCGTCAGCGCTACATAGCTGAAACCGTTCGTATAGCTGTATTCACCGGCGGCCTTGTAAAGCGCGGCGACATTGAGATGACGGCGGCGATAAACAAAATAATCTGCAATCAATATCCCGCCGATCGGCCCCAGCAGCGCCCCATAGGCGATCAGCCAGGTGAAGATATACCCGTTCGGGTCCGCGACCAGCTTCCACGGCATCATCAGGATACCGATAACGCCGGTGATAAAACCGCCGGTGCGGAAAGAAATCCTGCGGGGCGCCAGATGGGAAAAGTCGTTAGCCGGAGAAACGACGTTGGCGGCAATATTGGTCGCCAGCGTGGCAATACACAGCGCCAGCATGGCGATAACCAGCACCACCGGATTTTGAAAATGGGTCAGCACATCCACCGGATTCCAGATCGTCGCGCCGTAGATAATCGTCGTTGCCGACGTCACGGCCACACCGATAAACGAATACAGCGCCATCGTCAGCGGCAGGCCGAGCGCCTGTCCCGCCACCTGGTCGCGCTGTGTTTTCGCGTAACGCGAAAAATCGGGAATATTCAGCGACAGCGTCGCCCAGAAACCAACCATCCCCGTCAGCGCGGGAAAGAAATACGTGAAGAATTGCCCGGCCTGCGGCTGCCCCGCATCGAACTGTGAGGGTTGCGACAGAATGGGACCGAAGCCGCCGGCCTGCTGATACGCCCACGCCAGCAACAACAGCCCTAACGCCAACAGCAGCGGCGCCTTGATGTTCAGCAGAAAGCGGATCGTGTCGATGCCGCGATAAATAACCCACATATTGATGCCCCAGAAAAACAGGAAGCACAGGAATTGCCCAAATGTAATGCCGAACCAGTTTTCCGCCGGCACGACGTTCAGGTGAAAAATTACCGCGCATATTTTATAGATCGCCTCGCCGCCGATCCATGTCTGGATGCCGAACCAGCCGCAAGCCACAAGCGCGCGCAGAATGGCCGGAACATTCGCACCGCGCGTCCCGAACGAAGCGCGGCAGTACACCGGAAACGGGATGCCGTACCGCGTGCCGGCGTGCGCGTTCAAGATCATCGGCACCAGCACGATCAGGTTGCCGAGGAAAATCGTCAGGACGGCCTGCCACCAGTTCATGCCGCCGCCGATGAGCGACGAGGCCAGCATGTAGGTCGGGATGCAGGCTGACATGGATATCCACAGCGCCGCAAAACTCAGCGTGCCCCATTTACGGCCAGCAGCGGGCACGGGCGCGAGATCGGCATTGAACAGGCCGCTGGCCTTTAATTCTTTTTGCTCAAATTCTGATAGTTCCGTGATGATGGAATTCATGCCCCTTTAACCCTTCCGTTACTCTAATTAGAGGAAAGTAACGCCGCCAAGGCAAGCTGAATTTAGCGCATCATATGAAAAGGCGATAAATTATCGGGATTTTGCGTTGATG
>JAHFPI010000069.1 GCA_023266795.1 Rhodospirillales bacterium | reverse complement strand
ATAGGGCTCAGTCATGACATCTACGCCGCGCAGGCCGTTGCGGCGGTGAACGGTAATACTCCCGTCATCGCCGGTGATGTCAACGCCTGCTTTATTTAATGGGTCGAGGAGGTAATCGATATGTTTCAGGTTGCTGTGACGCAGCGTCAGCCTGCCGCCGGCCATGGCAGCGGCGATGGCAAAGGTTCCGGCCTCGATCCGGTCGGCGATGACGGTGTGTTCCGTGCCGCGCAGGAAAGTTTTGCCGTGGATGGTGATGGTGTCGGTGCCGAGCCCCTCGATTTCCGCGCCCATTTTGACCAGGCATTCGCCGAGATCGACGATCTCCGGTTCGCGGGCAGCATTGGCGAGGATGGTCGTGCCTTTGGCCAGCGTCGCGGCCATCATCACGTTTTCCGTCGCGCCCACCGAAACTTTGGGAAAGTGGATATGCGCGCCGGTCAGGCCATGCGGCGCTTTGGCGTGGATATAACCTTCGATAAGCTCGATTTGCGCGCCAAGCTGTTTCAGCCCGTCAATATGCAAGTCGACGGGGCGGGTGCCGATGGCGCAGCCGCCGGGCAGCGACACTTTCGCTTCGCCATGACGCGCTACCAGCGGCCCCAGCACAAGGATGCTGGCGCGCATCTTGCGCACAAGGTCATAAGGCGCAACGCAGCTGGTAATCGCCGGGCTGTGCAGGCGGATAACTTTTGTTTTTGCATCATAGGCCGATGTTACACCCAGCTGCGCCAGGACTTCGCACAGGGAGGTGACGTCGCGGAGGTCGGGAACGCGGTGCAGCACGAGCGGCTGATCGGTCAGAATCGCCGCCGTCATCAGCGGCAGCGCCGCGTTCTTGGCGCCGCTGATCTCGATCTCCCCGTTCAGCGGCCCGCCGCCATAAATACGTATTTTGTCCATGGGATGTTGTCTCACAAATGGAGACTATAATTCAAGGGAGACGGGAGGCTCTTTTTTTATTTATGGAAATTTTGGAGGATCTACAACAAACTGCTTCTGACCGGCAGGGAGGGAGATTTTCAGAAGGGTGGTGACCGGCGGCTCTTCTTCAGGCCTGTCTGCAACCCTGTTGAATATTGCATGAAGGCCCATGCCGGCCGCTGTTTTTTCGATGAACCGTGCATAGGCTTCGCGCTCTATTGCTGTCAGCTGACTGGTCTTGCCATTCCACAGGATGCCTTCCGGCTGTAAAAAAGGCTGGAAGAATTTTGCGCCTATATAGAAAGCAAACTTATCAGATGAGGTAAGGCAGGTCTGGGCGAGCAGCAGGGGTGAAATGCAGTTTCCCTGCCTGAAGAGAGGCCTTGCCGCAGATAAAACGGAGGCTGTAGGCGTCCATTCTTTTGCGTAGCTTTCGGCAAGCTCCGCTGTCTCGGCAGGCGTCAGCTCTGAGAAATCACGGCGGGCGCTGTCGGCAATAATTTTATCAAGGACGGTGGTTGTCAGGTGATGGGTATTGAATACGATAGCATCCTTGGTGCGCAGCCAGCTCATCATGGAGAGCAAAGCTCCTGCCTCCTGTCCAAACCGTTGAAAAAGGCGAAGGGCCGCATAGGCGTCTCCCGCTGCTTCCCAAAAAGGGTGGTCCTGATCGCCGTTGCCGACACCGGGAATTAATACGTGTGCCGTTTCATGATAAAGAATGAAGAGTCGCATCAGGTTTTTATTTTCTTCCCCGAGTTCCTTGCTAAGGGATTCTTTTTCTCTAAGGCAGACTACATGGCCGACGATGATATTATCAGCATTACTAAAGGAGTTGGAAAATGAAGAACTGAGAGGGTCATCGGTATAGCTCGATACTATCCAGTCATGAATGAATGAAAAAGTTGCCTTATTAAAATTTTCGGCGCCCACAATTTTCTGCAGGGAGATTTCGGGCGGTACGTTTGCCTCTTTGGATGGGGTGACGTCCACTTCAGTGAATAAAATATTGCCGGCTTTCGACCCAAGGCTGCGCCTTAAATCGTTTACTTCCTTTTCAAAATCAAAGGTGTAATTGCTGATGTCGTCCGTCATCAACCCCTCTTAATATATACACATTATGTAATAATATGATTAAGAAGGAGTTAATCCAGCTACATTAAGGAGATGGCTTGGCGATTTTGGGCTGTGGCGCTTTTGTTTCGTCCAGCTCAAAATGGTCGCGGATTAGCTGGTTCAGCAGCAGCACACCCCAGCCTTTCCTGATCTGGCCGGGAGGCATGCCGGGGCCCGCCATATCAATGTGCATCCATTTGCATTTATCCGTGCCGTCTTTATCCTTCTCGATGAATTCGCGCAGGAAGGCGGCGGCGGTGCAGGAACCGGGGCCGGAGCTGATATTCGCCAGATCGGCGCGGTCGTTCGCCTTGACCGCCTTGGCGAATTCGCCCGTTTCGGTGAGCGGCATGCGCCAGATTTTTTCACCCGAGGCGCCGCTGGCCTTGTTGAATTTTTTCCACAGGCGGTTGTCATTGGCGTAGACCGCCGCGAATTCTGTGCCGAGCGCGCCGACGGCGGCGCCGGTCAGCGTGGCAAGATCGACGACGGTGTGCGGGTTGAAGGTGCGCTGGATATAGGTCAGCGCATCGGCCAGCACCAGACGCCCTTCGGCATCGGTGTTGCCGACATAGATGGTCTTGCCGGACATGGATTTGATAATGTCGCCGGGACGGTAAGACTGTGCGCCGGGCATATTTTCCGGCAGCGCCATGATGCCGACGACTTTTGTTTTAGCCCCGCGCGCCGCGAGAGCGCGGATGGTGCCGGCCACGGCGGCGGAACCGCCCATATCCAGCGACATATCGCCCATGCCTGCGCCGGGTTTCAGCGAGATGCCGCCCGAATCAAAGGTGATGCCTTTGCCGACCAGCGCCAGCGGGCGTTTCTGTTTGCCGCCCGTGCCGTCATATTCAAGGACGATCATGCGCGGCGGCGTTACGCTGCCCTGACCGACGGCCAGCGCCGCGCCCATGCCGAGCTTCTGCATGTCCGCCTGTTCGAGAATGGTGACCTTAATGCCGAGGGGCTCCAGTTCGCTTTTGACTTTTTCCGCATAGGTCGCCGGATTCAGGACATTCGCCGGTTCGTTGCAGAGGTCGCTGGCCCAGAATACGCTTTCAGTGGCTTTGCAGAGAGGCTCGTAAACCTCCATCGCCAGTTTCGCGTTCTGGGTGAGGAGCGTGATATTTTCCGGCTTCGCGGAGTCGTTCTGGGCGGTTTTGTATTTGTTGAAGCTGTAGGAGTGAAAAACCAGCGCGTCGGCGAGCTGCGCCCCCAGCTTCGGGCTTATCAGCGTGGTATCAATCGAGGCCTGTTTTGCGCCTTCGGCGGCAAGCGTCCTGTACAGCGGCGCTGCCAGCTGCCGGATGGATTTTTCATCGAGGTCCTTTTCCTCGCCGACGCCGAGCAGGATAATTTTTTGGCCGTTGCCGCGCAGGGTGAGCGTCTGCCCGCTTTTGCCCTGAAAGGCGGTTTCGCCGGCAAGGGCGTCGCCTATGAATTTCTTTAAAGAAACGTCCACGTTGTCCAGCGCGTTGCCTGCGTAAATGGGCACGACAAGAACGGTTTTATCCGGATTAATGCGGCTAAATGTGATCTTCATTGTAAAATTCCTTCTCTGTTAAACTTATTACATTCGTGGCAGCGTGACGCCCTTTTGCCCCATGTATTTTCCGGCGCGGTCGGCATAAGACACTTCGCATACGCCTTCACCCTTGAAAAACAGGAACTGGGCGATGCCCTCGTTGGCGTAAACCTTGGCGGGCAGGGGGGTGGTGTTGGAAATTTCCAGCGTTACTTGGCCTTCCCATTCCGGCTCCAGCGGGGTCACGTTGACGATCAGGCCGCAGCGCGCATAGGTGCTTTTGCCGAGGCAGATCACCAGTATGTCGCGGGGCACCTTGAACGTTTCCACGGTGCGCGCCAGTACGAAGCTGTTCGGCGGAATGATGCAGACATCCGTTTTACGGGTGACGAAGCTGGCGGGGTTGAAATTTTTCGGATCGACGATCGCATTGTCCACATTGGTAAAAATCATGAACTCGTCCGACAGGCGGCAGTCGTAGCCGTAGGAGGACAGGCCGTAGGAAATAATCCCCTCGCGCTTCATGCGCTCCTCGAACGGCGTGATCATGCCCTGTTCGAGCGCCTGTTCGCGTATCCAGCTGTCGGGCATGATCGCCATAAATTACTTCTCCTTGCGCGCGCGGGTTTGCTGTTTGCGTTTCAGCAGGTTGCTGCGCAGGGCATCAGCACGTTTCTGGTCCCGCGCCTTGTTCAGCGGCATCGGGGCGCTACGGGTCGTTTTATGGTTCATGGAGATGAAGCTAAAGCCCCGATGGCATCGGGTCAAGGCTTAGGGTATTATAATTTTCATAATTATAGACAAGACAAGATGCCATGCCGTATTTATTGTGGCATCCATGGACGCCGGAACAAGTCCGGCGTGGCGAAAATGTAAGGATAGTTTTAGATTCAGCTATAACAAACTGGCTCTATAGTTAAATCTAAAATCACCCATCCCCGCCACCCCCGCATCCCCGCCACCCCCGCGCAGGCGGGGGTCTGGACACCGCGAAGCGGCATTTATTATGAAGATGTGCCGGATGCCCGCCTTCGCGGGCATGGCGTAAAGGTAATTTTGGATTCAGCTATAATCAATTGCGCTCTCTGCAAAACCCCGAAGGGATTTCAATTTACTCCGACCCCTTTGATTATTACCCCTTTGATTATTACGGGGGTTTTTGGGAGGTGCTTTGAGGGGGATTTCGGTATATCCCTGCCGGTTCTTTTTATTTATGCCTCATCCCGCAAAAAGCTGGCGTCAGCTCCTTTATTAACCATCCATTAATCTTTTATGTTTAACATATAAATAGTCTAAGATCAATCCAAGTGGGAGTTCATTTACATGGATATCAGTAAAAAAGGCCTGCAAGACGATATGAGCGCAGAAGTAATGAACCTTCTAACACTGAAAAGTTCAGGAATCTTGTGGCTGCAAGCTTCAGATGAAGCAAACAAATCCGCCTTCATCGACACAATAGAAGGTGGCTCAGTTCCCTTAGAGCATGCCGGATTTAGACTGCCCGAAGAATTATTGGTAGTAAAATACCATATCGAGCCCAACATACATCCCTCGTGGTTCGCGGATCACGTCAAGGACGACCTGAGTAGTAAGATTGGAGTATCTGCAGGCCAGAAACCACTGCCTTATGCCAGAACCGAGATGACAAGAGCGCCAGACCCACAGCAGGAGATGATCCGTACGCTGGAGGAGTGGCAACGCATCGCCAATCATTTCCGCGGGCAGAGTCCTATTTTGATATGTCTGGATGGGCTTGAAAATATATCGCGTCCAGAAGATGGGCACTGGAATATTGCTGATTTTATTCCTGCACCTGGTGACCTGCCTGAAGGCATATTTTTCGTCATGACCTCTAAGCCAAAGAAAGAACTACCTTCCTGGTTATCCGAGCAACTTACAGCACAACTGCCTGGAGTTGATGAGCGCAGTTATAAGACTAACGGCTCTGAACAACTGGCCCCGAGGGATAATCCCACTGCTGCTCCGTCAATAACGCCAAAAAAGAAACTTTCCACACCGCGCCCGAAGGGTCCCTGATCTGCTTAACGATCAAAGGGGTCAGGGTAAATTGAAAATGGCGGAGACGACGCAACGTATTTACCCTTTTAAATCTTGCTGTCACAATAAATATCACAAAACCCGGCAATGAGCCCGCACCATCTCTTCCGGAGAGAAAGATGAAAAGCCGATTATTTTTTTAACGGTGCCGGAGTTGCGGGCGCGGGATGAAGCGGCTTGGGTGCGGATTGACCGAGTTTTCTCTTCATGCTCATGGCGCCGGATCCTTATTTTGTTGATAAAGACTTGGTGTGCAAGCATTTTTAACTGCTATTCGATTCTTGTCAAACCGACTCTGGAAAATTAGCGCCCTTTTTCCCGCTCTCCCGCTTCCAGACCGCGAGCAGGCCGCCGAAAATAACAATTAAGGACAACCAGTTAGGTATCAGCGGCGCACTTTCGACATTCGTCACCCGATAGGCCGAATTATCTTTTAGCCCCAGCCAGTCCTTGCCGCCAAAATGGCCGCTGCCGGCTTTTATTTTTGTCAGCGAGAAACGGGGCGTTTCGGAATACCAGATGACCGCGCCTTTTGTTTTATCAACTAACGGCTGTAGTTTTTCGGCGGTGGTGTGGACATCGGAGAATTCCGCGCTCAGGGAGGTGCCAATAATCGCGAAGGCCGTTTTGCTGCCATTGCTGAAACGATAGATGCCGTTCTGGTCGGCGATGACTTTGGCGCTGACCCAGCCTTTTTCCTGTGTCAGGAGTGGGATGGTTTCAGCTTTTCCGTCGGGATGGGTCAGGGTGACGGCTTTCGGATCGGGCGTCAGGTTCCGCTCCGAAACCGTTATCACATCGCCGCGCGCTTCGGCCTTGATGAAATCTTCTTCCAACTCGGGTTCTTTCATCAGCCAGTGCGCAACATGGCGCAGTAACTCCGTATAAGGCCCGCCGCCGTCAACGCCTTTCGACCATAGCCAGATGTTGTCGCTGGTCAGCACGGCCACGCGCCCGTCGCCTGCCTTGTCCAGCACCAGCAAAGGCCGCCCGCCGGCGCCCGTCATCAAAACCTGCCCTTTGGTCTGGTTGACATCGACCTGACTCAGCCACGCGCCCCACGGTTTCGCGTTGCCCTGAAGGTCGCCGGTGACCGGATGGGTTTTGCCGAGGTCGGTTAGTTGCGGCAGATAGGAGCCGGAGAGAATGCTCTGCTCCGGCGCTTTCGGCTCGATCGGCAGGACATCGCCGAGAGCCGTTTCGAAGATGCTTTGCTCCGGATGATCCGATCCCATCGCCATCAGGAAGGCGCCTCCCTCCTTCACATAGGAGGCGATGTTGATGAAGTATTGCTGCTGCAACAGGCCGTACTGGGCGTATTTATCGAAGATGATCAGGTCGAATTCGCGGATTTTTTTCTCGAACAATTCCTCCACCGGAAAGGCGATCAGCGACAGTTCCTTTGACGGCGTATTATCGAACGACGTGGGCGAGCGCAGAATTGTGAAGTGGACGAGGTCAATCGACGGGTCGGATTTCAGCAGGTCGCGCCATGCCCGCTCGCCGATGTGCGGCCTGCCGGAAACGAGCAGCACCCGCAGGCGGTCCCGCACCCCGTTGACGATGACGGCGGCGGTATTGTTGATCTCCGTCAGTTCGCCTTTTTCGGCGGGCGCCGAAAACTCGAAAACATTCTGCCCGGGATGGTCGAGCTTGAAAGTGTATTCCTGCACTTCTCCCGCCGCGACTGTAGACCGGCTGAGGGATTTTCCGTCCTGACGGACATCAAGAGCTATCGGCGTTCCGGTCGACCTGCCGATATCGTCGACTTTCACCTTGATGGTCACGTTCTGGCTGAGCAATCCGTACTTCGGCGCTTCGACAACCGTTACCTTGCGGTCAAATTCATCTTTCTTGCCAGTCAGGATGACATGGAAGGGAGCCAGTTTTTCCCACGGCTTCACGTCTTCCGGCACGTCGTGCACCTGTCCGTCAGTGATCAGCACCGTTCCGGCGACCTGCCCCGACGGGATGCCGGTCAGCCCCTCCCGCAGCGCCGCGAACAGCGAGGTGTTCTGGTTTTTCAGGCTGACGGCGTCCTGTCCGGCGCGGATGACGACCGGTTCGACGTCCGGCATCGTTTTCAACGCGTTCTTGATATAGGCAAGAATTTTTTCTGCCGTGTCGTTCCGTTGGGCGATGTTTTCGCTCGGCGATTCATCGGTTACGATCACCAGTTTGTTTGGCAGCGGCTGGCGTACTTCGTTGATGATAACCGGATTGAGCAGCAGGAATCCCAGAACGATAAACAGGATGCCCCGTCCGTAAAAATCCGGCGTCCGTTTCCAAGCAGCCAGAGCAAAGACAATAACCGCCGCTGCCGCCAGCAGGGCGATGGCGGGGAGGGGCAGGAGGGGCGACCATTGGAATACTGCGTTCATTGTCCCAGCCGCTCCAGAATGTAGGGAATGTGCACCTGATCCGCCTTGTAATTGCCGGTCAGGGCCACCATCACCAGATTAACCCCGAAACGGTAGGCCATTTCCCGCTGCCGCTCGCCGCCGGGTTCGATCATGAAACGCGACATGTCGCGCGGGTCCTTCGACCACGCCGCCGCCCAGTCGTTCGCGCCGATGATGACGGAAGTTACGGCGTCGTGGCGCGGGCTGGGTTCTTTTTCCACCCACAGTTTGCTGCCGGCATAGTGTCCGGGGAAATCGTCAAGCAGGTAAAAGCTGCGTGTTAAAATATGATCTTTGGGAATGTCCGCCAGTTCGGGGATCTGCAGGTTCTGCGTCAGCTCCCGCAGCTTGCGCGCGCCGGGGGAAGACGTGCTTTCCGCCGCATCGCCGAACTGCCGGTCGCGCGTATCAAACAGGATCATCCCGCCCTGACTTAAGTAATTCTGGATGTTATGCGCCGCTGTTACCGACAGACCGGTCTGCTGCCCGCTCATCGGCCAGTAAATCACCGGATAATAGGCGAGCGGGTCGCTGTCCGGATTGAGCGCCACCACGCCTTTGACTTTTGCCGTGGTGCGGGCGCTGATGACTTCTCCCAGCCCCGTCAGGCCGTTATAACTGGTGCGGTCAATATCCTGATCGCCGGTTTCGATATAGCCCAGATAGAGGCCGGAGACGAGATCTTTTGTATCCTCTGCCGCCGCCGGTGTTGTGAGGCACAGCATCACCGCCAGCAGGAGCACAACGCCGCGCAGCCAGAGCGTCGCCAGCGTATCGGCCAGC
>JAHFPI010000068.1 GCA_023266795.1 Rhodospirillales bacterium | reverse complement strand
ACAATTCCGGCGGCGTCGACTGCTCCGACCATGAAGTGAATATCAAGATACTTCTGGCCGATGTCGTCGCCAAAGGTACTATGACTCTGCCGCAGCGCAACAAGCTGCTGCAACAGATGACGGATGATGTGGCAGCGCTGGTGCTGCGTGACAATTACCAGCAAACCCAGTCACTGAGCCTTCTGCTGTATAAGGCAAAAGAAAACCTCGGATTGCATGCCGAGTTTATTCGTGACCTTGAAAAAGCGGGGCTGATGAAGCGCCAGCTTGAAGGCCTGCCGGATGATGAAACGCTGGCAAGGCTGACGCGCGACGGGAAAGGCCTGACGCGGCCCGAGCTGGCCGTGCTGCTGGCCTATGCCAAAATGACCCTGTATACGCAGATCATGAACTCCGGTATCCCCGATGATCCGGCGATGGAGGGCGTGCTGTTCGACTACTTCCCCAAAGCGCTGCACAAGTTCTCGAATGAAATCAGGCATCACAAGCTGAAGCGCGGCATCATCGCCACCCAGATCGTGAATATACTGGTGAACCGCATGGGGCCGGTGTTCGTCCAGTCGCGCATCCGCAAGGCCGGCGCTTCCGCTGAGGAAGTTATCCGGGCCTTTATGATCGTGGTGGATGCCTTTGCTGCGAACAATACGTGGAAGTCGGTGGAGGCGCTGGACGCCAAGGTTTCGTATCCGGTGCAGATGGCCGCACTGTATGAAGTTTCTCAGGTGGTCAAGCGGGCTGTCACTTGGTTCCTGCGCTTCGGCGGCGGGCACCTCAAGGTCGATGAGGAAATTGCCGCGTTCAAGCCGGGAATTGATGCTCTGAAAAAAGAGATTGAACATGTCATCCCTGAAAGCGTCAACGATATGCTCCGGCGGGCGGCGGAAAAATTCTCCGAGAAGGGGATGCCGCAGAAAATTGCGGAGGAAATAGCGGTGATGAACTTACTCTCCTCGGCGAACGATATCATCACCATTTCCCACCGGACGCGGGGCGATATTCAGGCGGTTGCCGTCGCTTATTTTCAGACAGGTGAAAAACTCGGCCTCGACTGGCTGCGGCGGCAGGCATCGCACCTGTTGCCGGAAAACGACTGGCAGGCGCGCGTCATCAGCGGCCTGACGGATGATTTTTACAGCCAGCAGGCAACCCTGACCTCTGCCATCCTGCGCTCGGTAAAAAAACCGGAACAAGTGAAGAAAAAGCTTGTCAATACATGGTTCGACCAGCATCAGGAAATGGTCGGCAAGATCGTGCAGATGGTGGCTGATCTGAAGCTGGAAAAAGAAGTCGAGCTGGAAATGCTGACGCTGGTAGGCCAACGCATCGGCCAGCTAGTGCATCAGGTGAACTGAGGCGTATTTTCTTTTTAAACAGCCAGCAGCAGCAGCGCCAGCCAGCCGTAAACCTGATTGGATTTGAAGATTCTGAGGCAGGATTGCGGGTCGTCCATATCCCAGGTTCTTATCTGCCAGATGAGCTGTCCGGCGGGAAATGCCGAGAGCAGCGGGGTCAGCAGGGCGGGCGTAGCCGCATATTTCGCCATCACCAGAAAAATCAGCGCGAGGCCGTAGAAAACAGCCACAAAAATCGGGCTGTTTTTTCCGAAGAGCCGGGCGGTGGATTTTATGCCGATCCGGATGTCGTCTTCCTTATCCTGATGGGCGTAAATGGTGTCGTAGCCGAGCGTCCAGAGAATTCCGCTGACGTAGAGCAGCAGGCTGGCCTTTGACAGACCGCCGGTGACGGCGGCCCAGCCCATCAGCGCGCCCCAGTTAAAGGTAAAGCCCAGAAAGAGTTGCGGCACCCATGTCAGCCTTTTCATCGCCGGATAAGCGGCAACCAGCCCCAATGAAAGAACGCCAAGGACAATCACCATATTTGGCAGGTTGACCAGCACGACCAAACTCAGGATGAGCAGGGCGACAAGAAACCGCAGCGCATGTGGAACGGTTATCTCTCCTGAGGCAAGGGGGCGGGCGCTGGTCCTGTCGACGGATGCGTCCAGCTTGCGGTCCCACAGGTCATTGACGATACATCCGGCGCTACGCATTAAAACCGCGCCCAGAGCAAATAGCGCCAGCGTTTTCCATGTTTCCAGAGACATATTCGCCGCGCCGCCGCTGCCCAGAAGGATACTCCACCAGCAGGGGAACAGCAGGAGCCAGATGCCGATGGGCCGGTCGATCCGGGACAATTTGATGTAAGGATGCCAGGAGGGAGGCGCTTTTCTGAAAATAAGCTGGGCGAGGTTAATATCCGAGGCCATGGTTTTATTTTATCCTGTTATGCAGTAGTCTCTTGTTTGTAATCATAAACATCCGATGGAAAGTCGCAAGGACACACTATTTTGAAGGCAGAAGATTATAAAAGACTCGTCCGGCTATATGTCCCTGAAGCGGCGTTCATTCAGGGGAAAAACTTATCCCTGTCAGAGGGGCAGGCGCATTATTTAAGAAACGTTATGAGGAAATCAGCGGGCGATGCGTTGCGCGTGTTTAACGGGCAGGACGGAGACTGGCTGGCGACCGTGGCAGAGATTAATAAAAAGAAAGCATTAGTTAAGTTAGATCATCAATTGCTTGAACAAAAACAGAGTCCGTATGTCTGGGTGCTGGCTTCGCCGGTCAAAAAAGAAGCCTTCGACCTGATGATCGAAAAATCCTGCGAACTCGGCGCCGCAAAGTTCATTCCTGTCACCTGCGAGCACACTGTGGTGCATAAAATAAATCAGGAGCGGCTACAGGCAATTGCCATCGAAGCGGCGGAGCAGTCGGAGAGATTGGATGTGATGACGGTCGAGCCGCTGTCTGATTTAAAAAAATGTTTAAATTCATTTGATTATAAGAGAAACATCATTTTTTGCATTGAAAGGGCGGCGGCGGTTTCCCTTGCGGGAGCGGCAAAGAAACTGGCACAAAAACCTCTGGCTATCCTGATCGGCCCCGAGGGAGGGTTTTCTTCTCAAGAGGTTGATTTTATAAGCAATTTTAAGAATGTTACCCCTGTGTCTCTGGGGCCCCGCATTCTGAAGACGGAAACGGCGCTGATCGCTGCATTGGCGGGGGTTCAGCTGCTCGGCGAATAGCGTTGACATAATAGTAAATGAAGGTTATAAAATTACAATAGTTATACACAGGCCTCCACGCAGGGACTTTCCAAAGGATGGGAAACGGCCCACACTGGATTGTCAGTAAATACAGGAACAACCAAAGCGCTGAACATGTCAAAACCGAGCCAGCTTGATAACAACATAGAGATCAAAAGCAAAGCCGACCTGATTGCCTGGTTCCTGCAGGGCTGCGTGCCGGCTGACAAGCAGCTGATCGGCATTGAGCATGAAAAGCCGCCGTTTTATCTGGACAGCAATAAACCCGTCCCCTACGAAAACGGCGATGGCACGCCGGGGATCAAGGAATTTCTGGAACTGATGTCGATAGAGCACGGCTGGCAGGCCGGCTATGAAGAAGGCAAGATCATCGACCTGCAGAAGGGCCGGCTGAACTGGACGCTGGAACCGGGCGGGCAGATGGAAACCGGCGGCGCGCCGCTGAAGGATGTGCACCAGACCGCGCAGGAAACGGATGATAATATCCGCGAGGCTCTCGCCGTCGCCAAATCCCTTAATATCGGGCTGTTGGCGCTGGGCTATCATCCGACGCATAATGGCCGGGATATGCCGTCCATACCGAAATCCCGCTATCGCGCGTGGCGCGAGTATATCGAGCAGAAGAGAATTGCGCACGGGCTGGATGGCATGTATTGCACCTCTGCGGTGCAGGTCAATCTGGGCTATGAATCCGAGGAGGATATGGTGAAGAAGCTGCGGGTGGCGCTGTGCCTGCAGCCGATCGTCGCCGCGCTGTTCGCCAATTCCCCCTTCAGCGAGGGGAAACCCAGCGGTTACCAGAGCTACCGCAGTCAGGTGATCCACAATTACATGGGCGGGCGCTACGGATTCATGCTGCCGGTGGCTTTTGAAAAAGATTTCGGGTTTGAAAAATTCGTCGATTACGCCATGGATATGCCGCTGATGGGCATTTACAAGGACGGCGTTTTCATCGACGTGAAAGGCGCGAAGTTCAGCGACTTCATGGAAGGAAAACTGGAAGCCTGCCCGGGGCGCAAAGCCACCATGGCGGATTGGGAAAACCACCTCAACACCATCTGGCCGGAAGTGCGCCTGCGCCGTTTCCTCGAAATGCGCGGCGCCGACACCGGCCCCGCCGAGATGCTCAAGGCGCTGCCGGCGTTCTGGGTGGGAATCCTCTACGACAAGACGTCGCTGGATGCGGCTTACGAGATGGTGTGCAGCTGGACGGATGAAGACCGCGAATACCTGCGCACCCAGACGCCGCGAACAGGTTTGCAGACGCCCTTCATGGGCACGACCGTGCAGGATCTGGCGAAAAATTGCCTCGCCCTGTCGGATTCCGGACTCAAGCGCCGGAATATCAGGGATGCGAAAGGCAATGACGAAAGCATTTATCTGGCGCCCCTGCACGAAATCGCCCGCACCGGTCTGAACTGGGCGCAGCGCCTGCTGGCCCGCTTCCACGGCGCATGGAAGGGCGACATCAACAAGGTGTTCGAAGAACAGAGCTACGCAAACAACCCGTCGGTTTTCAAGCAGGCAAGTTCCACCCCTATCCCGCCCATTCCCATCGCGCCGTCAGGGCAGGGGATTTGACTTCAGGTTAAAGCTATCGTCGGCTATATAAAGCAATAGGTTGTCCAATTGCCGAGGCGTCAATCTTTGGCCATAGTTTTCTTCAATATGCCTACGGACTTGCAGGCATTTTTCGCAGAATTTTCGGTATTCATCATCTACCTTCACGGCGTAATGGCCGGTGCGTTCAATTTTGCCGGATAATTTTTGAATAGCCGCGACAGCGCGGCTGTCAAAAATGAAAAACAGGTCTCGAAAATGGAAGTGCAAATATTTTGAAGCCAGTGACCTTTTTTCAAGGCCGCTGATGTCTTTAAAAAGATTCATGAGTTTAAAATGAGTATCCAGAAGTGAAGTTAAATTTTCTTCGTTTACATCCTTGATGTCTTTTAACACAGAAAACCATTCATCAATGGGCGAATCGCTTATCTGCGGTTCAACTTTTTTGGTGTAAAAATCGTCTCCTATGAAATCATCTGGCTTTTGTTTCCGGCGCTCTATCGCCGCTGCGTACGCTCTGCCAATGAGCCAAATTTTTGCGATAATTTCCTGATCATTTGCATGTCCAGGATGTCGGCGGCACAGTTCATATAAGGTTTCGTTCCCCAAATCCCACGGCTGCTTTCCAGTAACATATTTATTAAGAATCTCAGGGGTTATTACTTTAAAGGCATTTTCCATTAAGCCGTTATTTATACCCCACCTTAACCACCTCATAAGCCTTCGCACCCTTCGGGGTGTGGACTTCGACGGTGTCGCCGACGGTTTTGCCGATCAGGGCGCGGGAGAGGGGGGCGGTGAAGGCGAGCTTGCCTTTTTCAAAGTTTGACTCATATTCACCGACAATCTGGTAGACGTGCTCATGTTCAGTGTCCGCATCTATCACTTCCACAGTAGCGCCGAACTTGATAATATTGCCGGTCATTTTCGCTGGGTCGATAACGTCGACACGGGAAAGCTTGTCCTCCAGCTCGGACAGGCGGCCTTCGATAAAGCTCTGGCGTTCGCGGGCGGCGTGGTATTCCGCGTTCTCGGACAGGTCGCCGTGATCGCGCGCTTCGGCTATCGCCTGGATGATCGCGGGGCGGTCAACGGTTTTGAGGACTCTGATTTCTTCCTGAAGCTGGTTAAAACCAGTCAGGGTTATCGGGAATTTGGCTGTCATCTGTTAAGAACCCTTGGTTTTGCTACGCCGCTTTCATGTATTCCTGCAGCGATTTCACGTCAAAAGGCTCCGATTGCCGCAAGGCCGCTATAGCATCGACAGCTGCTTTGGCGCCGGAGATCGTCGTGTAATAAGGTATTTTATTCTGTAAGGCGGCCCGACGCAAGTTAAAGCTGTCGGCGACGGCCTGCGGGCCTTCGGTGGTGTTCAGCATCAGGTCGATGTCGCCGTTAATCATCGTATCCACGACGTGCGGCTGGCCTTCATGCACTTTATTGACCTTATGGGCGCGGATTCCGGCCTCTACAAGGTGTTTTGCGGTGCCGCCGGTGGCGACGATTTTGAATCCCATGTCGGCCAGCCGGGCGGCCAGCGGGATGATCACGTTTTTGTCAGAATCTTTGACGGAGATAAAAACGGTACCAGATAGGGGCAGTTTTGCACCGGCACCGATACGGGCTTTGGCGAAGGCGCGGCGGAAGTCGCGGTCGATGCCCATGACCTCGCCAGTCGATTTCATTTCGGGGCCGAGGACGACATCCACCTTCGGGAAGCGGTCAAAGGGAAAGACCGGCGCTTTGACCGCCACATGGTCGAAGGTGCGGTGATGTAGCAGTCCTTCGGCCTTGAGCGTCGCTATTTTATCGCCTACCATCAGCCGCGTGGCGGCCTTCACCACCGCGACGCCGGTGGTTTTGGCGACAAACGGCACGGTGCGCGAGGCGCGCGGATTGACCTCCAGCACAAAAATTTCATAGTGGTCGAGGTGCGCGGGGTCGCGGCTCTGCCGGACGGCGAACTGCACGTTCATCAGCCCCACGACATTCAGCGCTCTGGCGAGCGTTATCGTCTGGTCCATCAGGTCGATAACGATTTCCTGCCTCAGCGAATAGGGCGGCAGCGAACAGGTGCTGTCGCCGGAATGGATGCCGGCTTCCTCGATATGCTCCATCACGCCGGCGATAAACACTTCCCTCCCGTCGCACAGCGCATAGACATCCACTTCGATGCAGTTCTGCAGGTAATGGTCGATCAGCACGGGAGAGGTTCCGGACACCTGCACGGCGGTGGTGATATAGCGCCGGAGCGCCTGCATATCATAGACGATCTCCATCCCGCGTCCGCCCAGCACATACGACGGGCGGAGCACGACCGGAAAGCCGATGTCTGCCGCAATTTTTTCCGCTTCCGCAGCGGTACGGGCGATGCCGTTGGCGGGCTGGTTTAACTTAATTTTTTGAATGAGTTTCGAAAACCGCTCGCGGTCTTCGGCCAGGTCGATGGCATCCGGACTGGTGCCGAGGATTTTGACGCCCGCATCCTCCAGCTCCTGACACAGCTTGAGCGGCGTCTGGCCGCCAAGCTGCACGATCACGCCCAGCACCTCGCCGTTTTGCTGTTCCGCGTGGATAATATCCAGCACTTTTTCTGCGGTGACCGGCTCGAAATAAAGCCGGTCGGACGTGTCGTAATCCGTCGAGACCGTCTCCGGATTGCAGTTGACCATGATGCTTTCAATCCCCTTCTCACGCAGGGCGAAGGAAGCATGGACACAGCAATAATCAAATTCGATCCCTTGTCCGATCCGGTTGGGGCCGGAGCCGATGATAATAACTTTTTTATTAGCGGTAGGGCGGCATTCGTCATGCTGACCGTATTCATACGTCGAATACATATAAGCCGTATTGGAGGCAAATTCTCCCGCACAGGTGTCGACGCGTTTGAAGACGGAGGTTACGCCTGCTTTATGGCGTTGTTTTGCGACATCCTTCATTCCCGTCAATTCGGCAATACGCGCATCGGAAAAACCCAGCTGCTTGGTTTCCATCCAGTCGGTGACGCCATCTTTCCTGAGCTTTTCTTCGTTGGCGACGAGCTCCTGAATACGTTCCAGAAACCATTTGTCGAATTTGCAGGCATCATGGATTTCATCGATGGTAAAGCCGTGGCGCAGCGCCTGCGCGATGACGAGGATACGGTCAGGGCGCGGCTGGGACAGGGCGGCGAGGACGTGCTGTGAATGGAATTCCTCGCCTTTCGGCACAAGGTTCATTTCATTCAGCCCCGTCAGGCCGGTTTCCAGCGAGCAGAGCGCCTTTTGCAGCGACTCCCCGAAGGTGCGGCCCATCGCCATGACTTCGCCGACGGATTTCATGGAGGTCGTCAGCCGTTCTTCGGTGCCGCGGAATTTTTCAAAGTTGAAGCGCGGGATTTTGGTGACCACATAATCAATCGTCGGCTCGAAGGAGGCTGGCGTCGCGCCGGTGATGTCGTTCTTCAATTCATCCAGCGTATAGCCGACGGCCAGCTTGGCCGCCACTTTGGCAATCGGGAAGCCGGTCGCTTTGGAGGCGAGCGCGGAGGAGCGGCTGACGCGCGGGTTCATCTCGATGACGACCAGACGGCCATCGGCGGGATTGACGGCAAACTGCACGTTGGAGCCGCCGGTTTCAATGCCGATCCCGCGTAGCACGGCAATCGCGGCGTTGCGCATGATCTGGTATTCCTTGTCGGTAAGGGTGAGGGCGGGGGCGACGGTAACGCTGTCGCCGGTGTGAATGCCCATCGGGTCGATATTTTCAATCGAGCAGATAATGATGCAGTTGTCGTTTTTATCACGCACGACCTCCATTTCGTATTCTTTCCAGCCGAGGACGGATTCTTCGACCAGAACCTGCTTGACAGGGGAGGCCTGCAATCCGGACTTAACGATAGTCTCGAATTCGTCGCGGTTATAGGCAATCCCGCCGCCTGTGCCGCCGAGCGTGAAGGATGGCCGGATAACTGCGGGCAGGCCGACAAACTCCAGAATATCCAGCGCTTCCGCAAGGCTCCGGACGGTTTTGCTTTTCGGGCAGTCAAGGCCGAGTTTTTTCATGGCAACCTTAAACAGCTCACGGTCTTCGGCAAGTTCTATGGCCTGTTTTTTGGCGCCGATCAGTTCGATGCCGAGCTTGCCCAGTGTGCCGTTATTGGCGAGCGCGAGGGCGGTGTTGAGCGCCGTCTGCCCGCCCATCGTCGGCAGCAGCGCGTCCGGGCGCTCTTTTTCTAAAATCTTCGCCACCATTTCCGGTGTGATCGGTTCGATATAAGTGGCGTCCGCGAGATCGGGGTCGGTCATGATGGTTGCGGGGTTCGAGTTGATGAGGATGACGCGATAGCCTTCATCCCTGAGCGCCTTGCAGGCCTGTGTGCCGGAATAATCAAATTCGCAGGCTTGCCCGATGACGATGGG